>NZ_JBHVDD010000016.1:0-119509 GCF_042802995.1 Streptomyces sp. NPDC057438 | reverse complement strand
ACCGAGGTCACGCGCCCTCCGCCGTCGTCAACGCCCGCCCGGCGTCACTGCGCGAACTTGTCACTCACCGCCTGGTATACGCCCTCGGCCTCCTTGCCGAGCCGCGGCCCCGCCAGCCATCCGGCACTCGCCGGACCGATGGAGGTGTTGGACACCAGCGCCGGCTGACCGTCCGCACCGGTCGCCACCCAGCCACCGCCGGACGAGCCGCCCGTCATGGAGCAGCCGATGCGGTACATCGTCGGGTCGGACGCGACGAGCGAGAAACGGCCGGGCTTGTCCTGGCACTGGTACATCGTCTCGCCGTCGTACGGAGCCCCGGCCGGGTAACCCGTCGCCGTGATGCTCTTCACCTGCGGCACGGCAGGCGCGTCGAAGTCCACCGGCAGCGCCGAACCGACCATCTCCTCCAACGACTTGCCGCCGCTGCCCTCCTCCGGCGTCACATGGATCACCGCGAAGTCGTACGGCGCTCCGTCACCGCCCGTCTGACCGCCCTGCTCGATCCACTGGTCCGAGGTCTGCGCCCAGTCACCCCACCAGACGCCGTACGGAGCGACCTCCTCCTTGGTGGCGGTCGGCAGCTCCGACGCCGGCCTGCCACTGTCGTTGTACGAGGGCACGAAGGCGATGTTGCGGTACCAGCCGCCCGCCTTGCCGGCGTGCACGCAGTGGCCGGCGGTCCACACCATGTTGGACTTCCCCGGGTTGGCCGGGTCCTGGACCACGGTCGCCGAGCAGACCATGGTGCCCTCGGGCGCGTCGAAGAACACCTTGCCCGCCTCGGGCACGTTCGCGTGGTACTGCGCCGACACCGCCGTGGCGTCGACCGGCTGCGGTGTCGGGTCGGTCACGCCCTGGTCACCGGTGAGGTCGCTCTCGTCGACCTCCTTCTCCGGCTCCTCGGCGTCCCGCATCCGGTCCGGGTCCCACAGGTCCTTGATGATCGGGTTGACGTAGTCCTCGGCCTCGCGCAGCCAGTCGTCCTTGTCCCAGTTCTTCCAGGCACCGCCCCGCCACTTGTCGAGGTCGATCCCGTGTTCCTTGAGCTTGTCCTTGATGTCGTCCGGAATGCGGATCTTGCTGTCGCCCGCGCTGCCGCTGTCCTGAGCGGACGCCGATGCCTCGGCATTCGCCGTGGTGTCACCCGAGCCGCAGGCGGTGGCGGTCAACGACAGCACCGCGGCAAGGCCGACCGCGGCCACCACGGGGGAGGTTCTGCGGGACGTGCTCCTCCCACGACGGGCGGCGAAGAGCGGTCGTATGGGTCGCATGGTCTGAACTCCCCTGGGGCGTTTGCGAACTCTGTGCTGCCGAGACGGAGCGCGCACGGTCCTCCGCGCGCCCGCCGCCTCCTTGTACGTAACCGACGCGGCATCGCGCGGCTCCGTACCTCGGTTTCTTCGTAGCGGTCGTCTTCTTCGTACGCGGCCGTCCGGCACGGTCGCCGTAGGCAGTTGACGTACACGGTCGACGCACGCAGTAGTCGTACGCGCGGCTCGCCACGGGTGTGCCGGGCCGCGTCCTGCGGAACGGCACCACACACTATGCGGTCGTTGTGGGGGACATCCGACGGAACGGCAACGGTTCCGTCACGGCAAGGATCTTCGTCCCACCCGCTTCCCCGTGCGAGTCCCGTCGTTGGTAGGTGCGGGGGATCCGCCGATGTCCGGTGCCCCCTGCCAACTCGCCTTCTCACAGCGGGAGGAAGTGCAGTCGTGGCGGTGACCGAGTCTGCGGTGGCGCCGATGGGGCGCGAGCCCGAGCGGACCCGTTCGGGACACGAGGACGAACGGGCGCGCGCACGGCGGGAAGGCGACGGGGTGCGCTCGGTGCACGAGGGGATCCTGCGGCGGCAGGCGGCCCGCGAGTCGGCGGCGCGCACCTACGCGCGCGCCCTGCCCGTCGTGCCTGTCCGCGCACGCGGGCTGACCATCGAAGGCGCCGACGGCCGCCGCTACCTCGACTGTCTCTCCGGCGCCGGCACCCTTGCTCTCGGCCACAACCACCCGGTCGTCCTCGAAGCCATCCGAAAGGTGCTCGACTCGGGCGCTCCCCTGCAGGTCCTCGACCTGGCCACTCCGGTGAAGGACGCCTTCACCACCGAACTGTTCCGCACCCTTCCTCCCGGACTCGCGGACCGCGCACGCGTCCAGTTCTGCGGGCCCGCCGGTACGGACGCCGTCGAGGCGGCCTTCACGCTGGTCCGGGCGGCGACCGGACACACCGGAATGCTCGCCTTCACCGGCGCCTGCCACGGCACGGCCACCGGGGCACCGGAAGCATCGGGAGGCGCCCACGACGCACGAATGACGTATCTGCCCTACCCGCAGGACTACCGCTGTCCCTTCGGCACGGGCGGGGAACGCGGCGCCGAACTCGCCGCTCGCTGGACCGAGTCGGTCCTCGACGACGTCACGCCCAGCGTGTCCCGGCCGGCGGGCATGATCCTCGAACCGGTCCAGGGCGAGGGAGGTGTGGTCCCCGCCCCGGACAGCTGGCTTCGCCGCATGCGCGAGATCACCGCGGCGCGATCGATCCCGCTGATCGCCGACGAGGTCGAGACAGGAGTGGGCCGCACCGGCCGGTTCTGGGCGGTCGAGCACAGTGGTGTCGTTCCCGATGTGATGGTCCTTTCCAAAGCAATCGGCGGCAGCCTCCCGCTGGCTGTCGTGGTCCACCGCGACGACCTCGACGTCCGGCGACCGGGCGCCCCCACGGTTTCCTTCCGCGGTAACCAGTTGGCCATGGCCGCCGGTACCGCCACCCTCGCCCACGTCCGTGAGAACGGTCTCGCCGCACGCGCCGAGTCCCTGGGCACCCGCATGCTCACCCAACTCCGTGGTCTCACCGACCACTTCGCCTGCGTCGGCGATGTACGGGGCCGCGGGCTGATGCTCGGCATCGAGATGGTCACCGCGGGGGCCGCCTCTTCGCCCGATGGCACAGGTCCGCCTCCCTCCGCCCCCGGCCTGGCCACCGCGGTCCAGCGTGAGTGCCTCCGTCGCGGCCTGATCGTCGACCTCGGCGGCCGTCAGGCCGGCGTCGTCCGCCTCCTCCCGCCCCTCACGATCACCGACGAACAGGCGGAGGCCGTACTCGACCGCCTGACGGACGCGATCGCCTCGGTCGCGGCCGCCGCCGACGGGCGAGATTCGGTGAGCCCGATCCCCGAGCCGCCCGGCGGCTCGGGAGACCCACCCGGCGGCTGAGCACCGAGCCCCGAACTGCGGCACCGCCCGGTACGGCCGCCACATCGCCTCCGGACCAGCCACGCACCCCGCGCGCCGAGTCCCCCGGGTCACCAGTCCGCGACTCGGCCGGACGACGGGCCCGTGAAGGCCCAACGCCCCGCCCCCTTTCACAGCTCCGCCACCCACAGCCCCCCCCCGCACAAGCCCCCGGCCCCGCTGGACCGCGCACACTCCGCGACTGCCCTCCCGCACGAGCAACCCCAGGAACCGCTTTGAAGCCGCCGCACGCCCCCGAGGCCCGCACCCACGATCACGACACGAAGGCCCGCCCGCCCCTGGCCCCGGGCCAGCCCGGTGCCGAGCCGTCGCCCGCCCACACGGAGACGAGGTTCGGCCAGGTCGGGCCGCGGCTCGATCGGGTCGGGTCGAGATATGACCTGACCGCCCCGGACTACGACCCGGTCGTCCCGGGCTCTGGCCCCGCCACCTCGGAATCCTGCCCGGCCGATCTGGAATCCGGCCTGACCGTCCCGGCGCCCGGCCGGCCGGACAGGGGGGCCGCTCCGGTCGTGCAGAGGACCAGGCAACCTGGACCGGGGGCCGATGACACCGAGCCACTGCTCGGCCAGGCCGCACGGATGCTCACCCCGACCCGGCCGGACCCCGGCCCCTGCCTCGGGCGAAACGAACCGCTCGCCTCTCCCGCCGTGCCGGTTCCCCGCCGAGCGGCACCTGCTCAGACACCGGCCGAGCCAGATCATGAGCATGAACAGCCGGTGCACGACCAAGCCGACCGGACCCGGATCATCGTTTCCCCGCACCGCCCTGCCACCGACCCTCTTCACCACCCCGACCCGCACACCGCGGCCCAAGCGGCAGCGATCGAGAATCTGTTGCGCTGCTGGGTACGCGAACACCACCTCACCTGTCCCCACGACGGCACCCTCCACATCCCCCTCCCCACCACCGGAACGACGCTCCTCGCCCCGGTGCGCTACTGGTCCCTCACCGGCTGGCACCGCTTCGGCCCGCCGTACCTCACCGGTACTCCCGAGAACACACCTCCTCTCGACGCGGCCGAAGTGGCGGCCCTGCTGGTGGGCGGGACGACCACACGAGGTCCACGCGGGACGGACACCGATGAGCGCCGGCCCACCGCAGCGCACGCCCACATCGATCAGTTCGATCAGTTCGATCAGTTCGATCAGTTCGATCAGTTCGATCAGTTCAATCGGTTCGATCGGTTCGACCCGTGCGATCTCGTCGGACAGGTCGTCGACTCCGCCCGTCGCGTCGCCATGTTCATCGCCGAGCGTCGGGCCGCGCCCGCCGACGGTCCGGACCGGTTCCGCGCTGCCGAGCAGGCACTCGTCCTCGGTCACCCCCTGCACCCGGCCCCCAAAAACCGGGACGGCCTCTCGGAAGTCGAAGCGCGGCTCTACTCACCGGAGTCACGTGGCTCCTTTCCTCTGAACTGGCTGGCGATCGCCCCCTCCGTCCTGGCGTTCGACTCGGCATGGACCGAGCGCGGTCGTGTCGTCCCCGCCGAACAGCTGACTGCCCGGCTGGCCGGTCCGGGGCTTCCGCTGCCGGAGGGCTATGGCGCCCTGCCCGTGCACCCCTGGCAACTCCGCGAGGTCCGGCGTCGCCCGGCCGTCGCCGCGCTGTTCGACGCCGGCCTGATCCGGGACCTGGGTCCGCACGGCGACCCGTGGCACCCCACCTCCTCCGTTCGCACCGTTCACCGGACCGACACCCCCGCGATGCTGAAGCTCTCGCTGGGCCTGCGCATCACCAACTCCCGTCGCGAGAACCTCCGCAAGGAACTCCACCGCGGTGTCGAGGTCCACCGCCTCCTCCGCTCCGGCCTGACCGCGCAGTGGCATGCGGCCCACCCCCGGTTCGACATCGTCCGCGACCCGGCCTGGCTGGGGGTCACCACACCCGAGGGCGGCCCCCTGCCAGGTCTGGACGTCATGGTCCGGCACAACCCCTTCGGCGCGGCGGACGACGTGTCCTGCGTCGCGGGACTCGTCTCACCGAGGCCGTACGCCGCGGCCGAGCGGCGAACGGATCACCGCGCAGCCCACCGCGGCGAGCGGCAGGAGGGTCCGGGCGGTCATCAGCCGCAGCACGGCGACAGCGCCCTCCTGCCGGCCGACGACGCCCTTGCTGATGCGGACCTCCTCATGCGGTCGCGACTCACCGATGTCATCACCCGTCTGACCGGACGGACGGGCCGTCCCCGAGACACCGTCGCCGTCGAGTGGTTCCTGCGCTATCTGGAACAGGTCGTGCGGCCCGTGCTGTGGCTGGACAGCGAGGCCGGGATCGCCCTCGAAGCGCACCAGCAGAACACGCTCGTCCTCCTGGATTCCGACGGCTGGCCCATCGGTGGCCGGTACCGCGACAACCAGGGCTACTACTTCCGTGAGTCCCGCCGCGCGGATCTCGCAGCCCGACTGCCAGGCATCGGCGAGCACAGCGACACGTTCGTCTCCGACGAGGTCGCCGACGAACGGTTCGCCTACTACCTCGGTATCAACAACGTGCTCGGTCTGATCGGGGCGTTCGGCTCGCAGCGCCTCGGGGACGAGCGACTCCTGCTTGCCGCCTTCCGCCGCTTCCTCACGCACATGGCCACCGGCCCCGCCCGGCTGAACACCACCCTGCCGGCCCGGCTGCTCGACTCACCTGTCCTGCGCTGCAAGGCCAACCTCCTGACCCGTCTCCACGGCCTCGACGAACTCGTCGGTCCTGTCGACACCCAGTCCGTCTACGTCACGATCGCCAACCCCCTCCATCGCTGACCGGCCCGGCCGCTGTGCGGCCCGCTCGTCCGCGTCGATTCGCCCCCTTCAGTCCCGAGGAACATGACCCACCCGATCTCCTGAGAGGAACGTCGCCGTGGTTCCCACCGACGCGAGCACCGACACCGGCCCCGCCTCGACCCCGACGTGCAATGAGGACACGCTGGAACTGCGCCTGACCGACGACTTCCTCGCACTGCTGTCCGAGGACGGCCTCCCGCGCGTCGGTGAGACCGAGGCGGACCAGGAGAGCCCTCCGGCCAACGGCGAACTGCTCGACCACCTCGCCGACTGGGGGCCGGTCGTCACCCCGGCAGGCACCCTGAGCCTGGTCCCGGTCCGCCTCGAACGGGAGCTACCGCTGATCTCCCGCTGGATGAACGACTCGACCGTGGCCTCCTACTGGAAGCTCGCCGGATCCGAGGACGTGACCGCGGACCACCTCCGGACCCAGCTCGGTGGGGACGGCCGCAGCATGCCCTGCCTAGGGGTACTGGACGGCACCCCGATGAGCTACTGGGAGATCTACCGGGCCGACCTCGACCCCATCGCCCGCCACTATCCCGCCCGTCCGCACGACACCGGAATCCACCTCCTCATCGGCCCGGTGGCCGACCGGGGGCGCGGTCTCGGTGCCATCCTGCTCCGCGCCGTCGCCGATCTCATCCTCGACAGAAGACCTTCCTGTGCCCGCGTCGTGGCGGAACCCGACCTGCGCAACTTTCCCTCCGTCTCCGCTTTCCTGAGCGCGGGCTTCCGGTTCTCCGCAGAGGTCGACCTGCCCGACAAGCGGGCCGCCCTCATGATCAGAGACCGCCTGCTGCGCGATCTGATGTAGCTCCGACGCGTATCCGATGCCTATGCGACCTGGACCCTTCGTGGTCCGTCGTGGATCCGTGCGGCGCCGTCATTGTTGGTACACCGCTCGCGCCGCTCCGGTTCCCGATCACGCCGACGCGATGTCCGGCCCCTTGGAATCCGCCCGTCTCGACGAAGAGAAAACGGTCTTGATCCCGCCCCTCACGCCCCGTGACTCCGCCTTGATAACCCGTTTGTCAGTGGTGACCCGTAGGGTGGTCGCGCTATGACGAAGCCCTCACTCCACGAACTCCTGCACGCCGCCGTCGCCGCTGTCGGCGGTATGGAGCGCCCCGGCCAGGTGACCATGGCCGAAGCCGTCGCGGAGGCGATCGACGACGGCTCCCATCTGCTGGTCCAGGCGGGCACCGGCACCGGAAAGTCGCTCGGCTATCTGGTGCCCGCGCTGGCACAGGGGGAGCGCGTCGTCGTCGCGACGGCGACTCTGGCCCTGCAGCGCCAACTCGTGGAGCGGGACCTGCCGAGAACGGTCGACGCGCTGCACCCGCTGCTGCGCCGCCGCCCCGAGTTCGCCATGCTCAAGGGCCGGTCGAACTACCTGTGCCTGCACCGCCTGCACGAAGGCGTGCCGCAGGACGAGGAGGAGGGTCTCTTCGACCAGTTCGAGGCGGCCGCGCCCTCCAGCAAGCTGGGCCAGGACCTGTTGCGGCTGCGGGACTGGTCGCAGGAGACCGAGACCGGCGATCGGGACGACCTCACCCCAGGAGTCTCCGACCGGGCGTGGTCGCAGATCTCCGTGTCGTCCCGGGAGTGCCTGGGCGCAACGAAGTGCGCGTACGGTGCCGAGTGTTTCGCCGAGATGGCCCGGGAGCGGGCCAAGCTCGCCGAAGTGGTCGTCACCAATCACGCACTGCTCGCGATCGACGCCATCGAGGGCGCGCCGGTACTCCCGCAGCACGAGGTGCTGATCGTGGACGAGGCACACGAACTCGTGTCACGCGTGACCGGTGTGGCGACCGGCGAGCTCACCCCGGGCCAGGTCAACCGCGCGGTGAAGCGGGCGGCGAAGCTGGTGAACGAGAAGGCCGCCGACCAGCTCCAGACCGCTGCCGAGGGCTTCGAGCGGGTCATGGAGCTGGCTCTGCCGGGCCGTCTGGAGGAGATCCCCGAGGATCTGGCCTACGTCCTCATGGCGCTGCGGGACGCCGCCCGCACGGTGATCTCGGCGATCGGCAGCACGCGCGACAAGTCCGTCCAGGACGAGGACGCCGTGCGCAAGCAGGCGCTGGCGGCCGTGGAGAGCGTGCACGACGTGGCGGAGCGGATCAGCAACGGCTCCGAGTGGGACGTCGTCTGGTACGAGCGCCATGACCGGTTCGGCGCGTCCCTGCGTGTCGCCCCGATGTCCGTGTCGGGGCTCCTGCGGGAGAAGCTCTTCGCGGACCGGTCGGTCACCCTGACCTCGGCCACGCTCAAACTGGGCGGCGACTTCAACGGCGTGGGCGCGTCCCTGGGCCTGGCACCGGAGGGCACCGAGGGGGACGACCTTCCGCAGTGGAAGGGCGTGGACGTCGGATCGCCGTTCGACTACCCGAGGCAGGGCATCCTCTACGTCGCCAAGCATCTGTCGCGGCCCGCGCGGGACGGCGACCGTGCGGACATGCTGGACGAACTGACGGAACTGATCCAGGCGGCCGGCGGCCGGACCCTCGGTCTGTTCTCGTCGATGCGGGCCGCCCAGCTGGCCGCGGAGGAACTGCGGGTCCGGATTCCGGAGTACCCGATCCTGCTCCAGGGCGAGGAGACGCTCGGCGAGCTGATCAAGGGCTTCGCGGCCGACCCGAAGACCTGTCTCTTCGGCACACTGTCGCTCTGGCAGGGCGTGGACGTGCCCGGTCCCAGCTGTCAGCTGGTCGTCATGGACAAGATCCCGTTCCCGCGTCCCGACGACCCCTTGATGAGCGCCCGGCAGAAGGCCGTCGAGGAGGCGGGCGGCAACGGCTTCATGGCCGTCGCCGCCACCCACGCGGCCCTGCTGATGGCGCAGGGCGCCGGCCGCCTCGTACGGGCGCAGGGAGACCGAGGTGTGGTCGCCGTACTGGATCAGAGGCTCGCGACCGCGCGGTACGGCAGCTATCTGAAGGCGTCCCTGCCCGACTTCTGGTACACGACCGACCGTAACCAGGTCCGCAGGTCGCTCGCCGCGATCGACAGCGCGGCGAAGGACAGGGACGTGGACGAAGAAGAGGGAGCGGAAGCCGAGACGGCGGAGGCGTGACCAACGGCCGACGGCCTGTCCCGAACCATCGGGACAGGCCGCCGGCCGCTTCGCGCACGGTGTCAGGCCCGCAGGAGTTTCTCGGCGGGTCCTGGACAGCCCAGGACCCCGGAACCGGCGCAGTGGATTCCGGGGCCCGGATCAGGGGCGGGGACGGGCACGGGCCGTCCGCCGCAGAGGGGTCAGACGCGGCGCAGGACGGCCACCACCTTGCCGAGGATGGTCGCGTCGTCACCCGGGATGGGCTCGTAGGCGGCGTTGTGCGGGAGCAGCCAGACGTGGCCGTCCTCGCGCTTGAAGCGCTTGACCGTGGCCTCGCCGTCCAGCATGGCGGCCACGATGTCGCCGTTCTCGGCGACGGGCTGACGGCGGACCGTCACCCAGTCCCCGTCACAGATGGCGGCCTCGATCATGGAGTCGCCCACGACCTTGAGGACGAAGAGCTCGCCGTCACCCACCAGCTGGCGGGGGAGCGGGAACACGTCCTCGACGGACTCCTCGGCGAGGATCGGGCCACCGGCGGCGATCCGGCCCACGAGCGGCACGTACGAAGCGGCCGGCTTGCCCGCGGTGTCCGTCGGCTGGGCCGAGGACTGGTCGGAACCGCGGACCTCGTAAGCGCGCGGGCGGTGCGGGTCGCGGCGCAGGAAGCCCTTGCGCTCCAGCGCCATCAGCTGGTGCGCCACGGAGGACGTGCTGGACAGGCCTACCGCCTGGCCGATCTCGCGCATCGACGGCGGATATCCACGCCGCTGCACCGAGTCCCTGATCACCTCGATGACCCGGCGCTGCCGATCGGTGAGCCCGGAGCTGTCCGCCCTGATGCCTGGAGGTCGGCCGGGCAGGGCTCGCTTGGGCCCTTCATGGTTCGTGGATTCGTTCATCGCATGCACCGGCTCGAGTCGGCTCTGGGAGCGGTCCTGGGCAGTGATGGTGGCACTGTCAGCGGTGGTGGTCACGTCGGCCCCTCTCGATGGTCTCCCGTGCAGCACAACGGTAGTTGCTTTCGAAAGGTTGCGCCAAACACACGTTCGAGTGAAAAACCGTGGATTACCGGACGTGGCCATCTGTCTGGGTGTAGGGCCTGCGGCTCTGGCGGACAAAAGCGCTGATTGCTGTACTCTTCACCGCCGGGACGACGGGCCTTGTGGGCCGCTGTCGCCGCGTGGCCCAGTCTGCCACCCGGTGCTCCACCGGCCGAGTACCGACCCCTTTTTCCGTGCCGCACCTCCGCGGCCCCCGTCCGCTCCGCGACGGTGTGGCTGCGCTCCGCGACGGTACGTCCGTCCGGCACCCGTCCCTCTGTGGGCGACACGCGCGCCGTAGGTGGATTTACGTGCCTAGCCCTACATGTAGTGCTTGGATTGCTGTAACAGCCCAGAAGTTGTGGTCCCCCGGGTCCTAGGGCTCTTGGTCATCCCCTATGCTGGGTCTGCTTCCGCGGGGCCCAAGAGGTCTGTGGGGGCTATCGAGTCGTGCTGTGAGGAGGGTTGGAGTTATGCACTGTCCCTTCTGCAGGCACCCCGACAGCCGTGTCGTCGACAGTCGTACGACGGACGACGGCACGTCGATCCGCAGGCGCCGCCAGTGTCCCGACTGTTCCCGTCGTTTCACGACGGTGGAGACGTGTTCGCTGATGGTGGTCAAGCGGTCCGGCGTGACCGAGCCCTTCAGTCGCACGAAGGTCATCAACGGTGTCCGCAAGGCATGCCAGGGACGGCCCGTCACCGAGGACGCGCTCGCCCAGCTCGGCCAGCGGGTCGAGGAGGCGGTGCGCGCGACCGGGAGTGCCGAACTGACCACCCACGACGTGGGGCTGGCCATACTCGGCCCGTTGCAGGAGCTGGACCTCGTCGCCTACCTGCGGTTCGCCTCGGTCTACCGGGCGTTCGACTCGCTGGAGGACTTCGAGGCCGCCATCGGGGAACTCAGGAACCAGCAGCACAGGCACCCCGGCGCGGACGACGAGGACGTCGAAGGCGCGGCCGAGGAGTGCCCGAAGACCGACCGCGGGTCCGGAGGGACTGCGCAGGTCCCCGTGCCCGCCCACGCCGCCGACTGACGGCGGGCCGCACCGCCGGACCGAGGAGTCCGGACGATCGGCGGCGATCCAGGCCTGTCGTGAGCGGCTTTCCAGCCGGGTCGCGACACAAGACAGAACACCGTGTCACGGGAACAACGCGACACTTCAGGGCGTTTTCGCCCGTACAGGGAGGCGGCATGACAGAGACGGCGAGCGGTCCGGCACGGAGTTCCCGCGCCAAGGGCACCAAGGCGAACAGGGGCCTGCGTATCGAGCGCATCCACACCACCCCCGGCGTGCACCCGTACGACGAGGTGGTCTGGGAGCGCCGTGACGTCGTCATGACCAACTGGCGCGACGGCTCGATCAACTTCGAGCAGCGTGGCGTCGAGTTCCCCGACTTCTGGTCGGTGAACGCGGTCAACATCGTCACCAGCAAGTACTTCCGCGGCGCCGTGGGCACCGCTCAGCGTGAGACCGGCCTCAAGCAGCTGATCGACCGCATCGTGAAGACGTACACGAAGGCCGGTGAGGACAACAAGTACTTCGCCTCGCCCGCCGACGCCGAGATCTTCGAGCACGAACTGGCGTACGCCCTCCTGCACCAGGTCTTCAGCTTCAACAGCCCCGTCTGGTTCAACGTGGGCACCCCGCAGCCCCAGCAGGTCTCCGCCTGCTTCATCCTGTCCGTCGACGACTCCATGGAGTCGATCCTCGACTGGTACAAGGAAGAGGGCATGATCTTCAAGGGCGGCTCCGGTGCCGGCCTGAACCTGTCCCGCATCCGCTCCTCCAAGGAGCTGCTCTCCTCCGGCGGCAACGCCTCGGGCCCGGTCTCCTTCATGCGGGGTGCTGACGCCTCCGCCGGAACGATCAAGTCGGGCGGTGCCACCCGCCGCGCCGCCAAGATGGTCGTCCTGGACGTGGACCACCCGGACGTCGAGGACTTCATCGCCACCAAGGTGAAGGAAGAGGAGAAGATCCGCGCCCTGCGCGACGCGGGCTTCGACATGGACCTGGGCGGCGACGACATCACGTCCGTCCAGTACCAGAACGCCAACAACTCGGTCCGCGTGAACGACGAGTTCATGACGGCCGTGGAGAACGGCACCGAGTTCGGTCTGCGCGCCCGGATGACCGGTGAGGTCATCGAGAAGGTCGACGCCAAGGCGCTGTTCCGCAAGCTGGCCGAGGCCGCGTGGGCGTGTGCCGACCCGGGCATCCAGTACGACGGTGTGATCAACAACTGGCACACCTGCCCCGAGTCCGGCCGCATCACCGCGTCCAACCCGTGCAGCGAGTACATGCACCTGGACAACACGTCCTGCAACCTCGCCTCGCTGAACCTGATGAAGTTCCTCAAGGACGACGGCCTCGGCCGCCAGTCCTTCGAGGTCGAGCGCTTCGCCAAGGTGGTCGAGCTCGTCATCACCGCGATGGACATCTCCATCTGCTTCGCCGACTTCCCCACCCAGAAGATCGGCGAGAACACCCGCGCCTTCCGTCAGCTCGGCATCGGCTACGCCAACCTCGGCGCCCTGCTGATGGCGACGGGGCACGCGTACGACTCCGACGGCGGCCGCTCCCTCGCCGGTGCCATCACCTCCCTGATGACCGGCACCGCGTACAAGCGTTCCGCGGAACTCGCCGCGGTCGTCGGCCCGTACGACGGCTACGCCCGCAACGCCGACGCCCACAACCGCGTCATGAAGCAGCACTCCGACGCCAACGGCACGGCCGTCCGCATGGACGACCTGGACACCCCGGTGTGGGCCGCCGCCACCGAGGCCTGGCAGGACGTGCTGCGTCTCGGCGAGAAGAACGGCTTCCGCAACTCGCAGGCCTCCGTGCTCGCCCCCACCGGCACCATCGGCCTCGCGATGTCCTGCGACACCACCGGTGTCGAGCCGGACCTCGCGCTGGTCAAGTTCAAGAAGCTGGTAGGCGGCGGCTCGATGCAGATCGTCAACGGGACGGTCCCGCAGGCCCTGCGCCGCCTGGGCTACCAGGAGGAGCAGATCGAGGCGATCGTCGCCCACATCGCCGACCACGGCAATGTGATCGACGCCCCCGGCCTCAAGCAGGAGCACTACGAGGTCTTCGACTGCGCCATGGGCGAGCGCGCCATCTCCCCGATGGGTCACGTCCGCATGATGGCCGCGATCCAGCCGTGGATCTCCGGCGCCATCTCCAAGACGGTCAACATGCCGGAGACGGCGACCGTCGAGGAGGTCGAGGAGATCTACTTCGAGGCCTGGAAGCTCGGCGTCAAGGCGCTCGCGATCTACCGCGACAACTGCAAGGTCGGTCAGCCGCTCTCCGCCAAGACCAAGGAGACGGAGAAGGCGGAGATCACCGAGAAGGCCGAGGAGACGATCCGGGCCACGGTCGAGAAGATCGTCGAGTACCGCCCGGTCCGCAAGCGCCTTCCGAAGGGCCGCCCCGGCATCACCACGTCCTTCACCGTCGGCGGCGCCGAGGGTTACATGATCGCCAACTCCTACCCGGACGACGGCCTGGGCGAGGTCTTCCTGAAGATGTCCAAGCAGGGCTCGACCCTCGCGGGCATGATGGACGCCTTCTCGATCGCCGTCTCGGTGGGTCTGCAGTACGGCGTACCGCTGGAGACGTACGTCTCGAAGTTCACGAACATGCGCTTCGAGCCGGCCGGTATGACGGACGACCCGGACGTGCGGATGGCGGCGTCGATCGTCGACTACATCTTCCGCCGCCTGGCGCTGGACTTCCTGCCCTTCGAGACGCGCTCCGCGCTCGGCATCCACTCCGCCGAGGAGCGTCAGCGTCACCTGGAGACCGGTTCGTACGAGCCGATCCTCGACGACGTGGAGGTGGACGTCGAGGGCCTGTCCCAGTCGGCGCCGCGGCAGTCCCTGAAGGCCGTCTCCGCTCCGAAGGCCGACGAGGAGGGCGCCAAGCCCGCCCCGAAGCAGGCCCACACCAGCGCCGAGCTGGTGGAGATGCAGCTGGGCATCCAGGCCGACGCCCCGCTGTGCTTCTCCTGCGGTACGAAGATGCAGCGAGCCGGCTCCTGCTACATCTGCGAGGGCTGCGGCTCGACGAGCGGCTGCAGCTGATCTGAGTGCCTCCGGGCGCGAACCGGCACGTCAGGGCGGTGGAGCCGAAGTCCGGCTCCACCGCCCTCGGCGTGCTCGCGTCCCTGGGGGCGTGGGTCAGGCCCGGGGCGGACGGCCCATGACGCGGGCGAAGGTCGCCGGGTCCTCGTCGTATCCGGTGATACCCGGATGGAAGGTCCACTCGCCGGACGTGTCGCGGACGAATGCGGCGACGGTCGCCGCGGTGGAGCCGAGGACGGTGCCGAAGTCGTCCTCCGCGAGGACCGTGTAACCCTCGCGGATGCGCAGGCCGGGGTTCTGGACACCGGCGAAGGTCTTCGTGCCGGATCCCTGCTGTATGGCGACACCGATGACGACCCGCCCGTAGCGGCCGTCGAGGCGGTTCAGTTCCACCGTCATCATCTCGTCCCAGCCGAAGCCCTGACCGTTCTTGCTGTCGCGGTTCAGGGTGATGGTGCCGTCGGGCGAGCGGCTGTCGAAGTGGACGACGTAGGCGGGATCGCCGCTCGGATCGGCCGCGGGATAGGTCGCCGCGACGATGTCGAGGTCCGTCGGCGGCTGTCCGGTGGGGCTCGGATCCCACTTCAGCGACACCTCGACCTTGCGGATGCCCTTGTTGAGGCCGTTCAACAGAACTCTCCTCCCCGTCCTTCTGTGCGTGCGGGCCGAACTGCCTGGCGGTCCAGGCCAGTTGTCCATCCTTGCACGCGCGTCGGGGCGCTCGCCCGGGTGCAACCGGCCGGAGAGTGACCGCCGCCACGTTCCGTGGCCTTACCATGGCGCGGTGCTGGTCAAGTGGATTCGCTGCACCGTGGTGGACCGCCGTGGGTTCGAGCGGGGGCAGCGAAAGTGGGCGGGGCTTCCGGGGGAGCCGGGTTTCCGGGGACAGGGTGGGGGTTGGAGCCGGGCTCGGCCCGGCGTGGCGCACATCTTCTCCTTCTGGGAGAGCCGCGCCTTCTACGACTCCTTCATGGCACGCTCCCACGACCGGCTCGCCGCGTCACAGTCCGGCACGTTCAAGGACGCGCAGGTCAAACTCTTCGACCACCGCTTCGACGTGAAGACCGGTTTCGAGCCCCGCTTCACCGACGCCGATCTGGTGCGGGTGGCGCACTGCCGTGTCCACGAGGAGCGCGCCGAGCATTTCGCGCTGATGCAGGAGAAGGTCTGGAACCCGGCGATGGCCGGCTCTCCGGGGATGCTGCGTGGGCTGTTCGGTGAGGCGCCGGGGCACGAGTTCGTGATCCTCTCCATGTGGCAGTCGGCCGCCGAGCACGGCAAGTACCGCGCCGAACGTATCGAGCGCCTCGCCCTGCGGGCCCAGCTGGAGGCCGACGTCGCGGCCCTGGCGGGCGACATCGTGGAACTGGAGCCGAGCTGGACGGTCTGACATCCGAACTCGCGTCGGTGCGGATAGCAAACCTGTGCGATCCATGGGTGGGACCTGTGTGACCTACGCCGTATGGCACCCGGAGAAGTGCTCGATCCGCCCTCGTCCCCTTTAGGGTCTTGGCATGGCACGACCACGGCGCATCATCCTTGTCCGACACGGCGAATCAACGGGCAATGTTGATGACACCGTGTACGAGCGCGAGCCCGACCATGCTCTCGCGCTCACCGATCTGGGCTGGCAGCAGGCGGAGGAGACGGGAAAGCGCATCCGCGACGTCCTCGGCCGCGAGCGCGTCAGCGTCTATGTCTCCCCCTACCGCCGCACCCACGAGACGTTCCAGGCGTTCCATCTGAACCCCGAACAGGTGCGGGTGCGCGAGGAGCCCCGGCTGCGCGAACAGGACTGGGGCAACTGGCAGGACCCCGACGAGGTCCGGCTCCAGAAGGCGTACCGGGACGCGTACGGACACTTTTTCTACCGCTTCGCGCAGGGCGAGTCCGGCGCCGACGTGTACGACCGGGTCGGCGGCTTCCTGGAGAGTCTGTTCCGCAGTTTCGAGGATCCCGACCACCCGCCGAACGTCCTGCTGGTCACCCACGGGCTCGCCATGCGGCTGTTCTGCATGCGCTGGTTCCACTGGACGGTGGCGGAGTTCGAGTCGCTGTCGAATCCCGGGAACGCGGAGATGAGGATGCTCGTTCTCGGAGAGGACGGCAAGTACACGCTCGACCGGCCGTTCGACCGCTGGCGGAACCCGGAATCGTACGGGGCCACCGGATAGACACCTCATGGTGCTAACTCGTCAAGGCGCTGGCTGCGGTGTTCGAACAGCGATTGCCCGTAGAGCTTCCCGATGGGTCCGGCTCCGGCTGTGACCTACTGCAGGTAGAGGGCAGCTAGACGCGGCAGGCGGCGAGTCATCTCGTCTGAGTCGTCGAAGTTGAAGGCCCAGGCAGGGTCCAGCTGCGGGTAGCGGATGGTGGGTGAGTCCGCGGGAAGCTGATCGCCGGTCGCCATGATGTGTGCGTTCCAGGCGATGCCCAGCATGTCCTCACCCTCCAGGTCGATGCCGTCGGCCGCAGAGGCTTGAACGATGGGCAGTTCCGCGAGGGCATCCGGGTCAGCGACTGCGCGCTCGAAGACCTCGCGGCCTTGGGCGATCAGCCAGCCGCGGAAGTAGTCGAAGCCGTCGTCAGAGCACCCGCCGTTGGCGGTGTAAGCAGCGGCCCACAGAGGATTGGTGTAGGACTCAGCCATCAGGTCCCACAGCACCTGTTCAGCGGCGACGATCTCCTCGACTGGCCGGTCGGCCAGCAGCGAGGTCGCTTCGCGAGCGACCGCTTCGCTTTCGTGTGGGGCGATCGCCCGGTCGCGGGCCGCCGCGATGAGCTCCCAGAACTGCTGCTTGTTCATGGTGGCAGAGCTTGCCACCTCGTACTGACAGAGGGGTTCTTGACGTCACGCCGCTGCCTTCTCCGCCTCCAAGCTCGGCGTCGGAAAGGCGACCAACTCATCGAAGAGTGTGTGCTCCTGGAGGCAGCGATAGAGCTGGCCGAGCATCCGGTTGAAGAGGTTGCGCAGGGCGGCCGCGTGCCAGTCTCCATGGACGTCGCGTCGGCGCCGGTAGTGGGCCCTGGCCCCGGGTGATCCGTTAGGAGCCGCGAAGGCCCACAGGTAGCCCGCATGGTTGAGCCGGTCGTTCTTCACCCTCCGCCGGATGATGCTCGATTTCTTGCCGGAGGCCCTGGTGATCGGCGAGGCGCCGGCATAAGCCTTCAGGCCGCGGGCGTCGGCGAAACGGCTTCGGTCGTCGCCGATCTCGGCCAGCACCCGGGCGCCGAGCTGGACGCCGAGGCCGGGGAAGCTGAGGATGACCTCGGCGTCCGGGTGCTGGGGGAAAGCCTCCTCCACCGCCTTCGCGAGGTCGTCAGCGGCCGTGCAGGCGGCTTCCAGCTGGATCAGGAGGGCGAGCGTCTGCTTGCCGAGCGCGTCCTCGACCAGCGGCGGCTGGTGGGCCCACTCAGCGCGGAAGACCTCGCGGATCCGGTCGGCCTCGGCCTCGATACCGCGTTTGCGGCCGGCTCGCTTGAGCGCGGCCCGGATCTGCGTGCGGCTCAGTCGCGCGGCCTGGGAGGGCGTGGGGGCGAGTCTGAGCAGTTCTCGTGCTTCGGGACGGCAGAGGCCGTTCTGCCAGGTGGCGAAGGCGTCCAGGGCGGACGGGTAGTACTCGCGCAGCAGAGACCGGAGCTGGTTGGAGTTCTGCTGCCGGTTCCAGGTGGCGTCCTGCTGAGCTCGTGCGAGGACCGCGATGGCGCGGGCCAGGTCGCTGTCTTGTGGCAGGGGCCGGTGGGCGTGCATGTCGGTGCGGAGGATGTTCGCCAGGACCAGGGCGTCGCCTGGATCGGACTTCTTGCGGGAGACGGAGTGGCGGTCGCGGTAGCGGGCGGCGGCCATCGGGTTGATCGCGAAGACCTGGCGCTGGCCGGTCCGCAGCACGGCGACCAGCAGGCCGCGGGAGGTCTCGATCGCGATCGGGATGGGGGCGTCCTCCGTGTCGCCGTACTCGGCGAGCAGATCTAACAGCAGCTGGTAGCCGACAGCGTCGTCGGTGATGCGGCGCTTGGCGATCAGCTCGCCGGTGTCGTCGACCAGAGCGACGTCGTGGTGGCGTTCGGCCCAGTCGATTCCGCAGTAGATCAAGTTGTTCCCTCCCCATGGCGCGAGTGTTTGCGCTGGTCACGAGCGCATGCGGGCCACGCAGCGACCTAATTCCAGGACTTAGCCACCGGGGCTGGTCCGACACCTCATCAGCCGTGTTCGTGGCACCAGCTCACCCCACGGGCCTCGGTCTACTCGGGAGCTCGAACCGGCTCGGGTGTATCAAGAGGTCACCGTGCGGAGGGCTCGCACCACCAACTCCAACGAGTGATCAAGCCGACGGTTGTTGACGGGGTGGGGGCGATCGCCGCCACTCTGGTAGGAGGCGTCGAGGCCAGGCCCTTTATGGGCGTCCGATCGACCCTCGCGAGCCCGTCAACTTCCGCCTCGGTGGTGGCGGCCGCGAGGACGTCGAGCGCCGCCGTTCTCTGGGTAGGTCTCGCATGGACCAAGTCGCGTGAAGACATCCGCTCGACGCCCACGCGACCGCCACCACCACAAGCACAGGCCCGTGCACCGGTCTATCCGGAGGCTTTCATCAGCCGGAGTGGCAACAGATGTCACGGTCCTCGTGCTCGAACAGACCCAGCAGAACCACCTGGGTGGTGGGGGGTGCTGGATCCGTCAGCAACGAATTAGAGTGGCAGGGCGATGACCGCTGACTCCTCTTCCGACGGCCGCCTGGAGCGTGCCCTGTCCAGCCTGCGCGGACTTGCGGTGGGGGACGCGCTGGGCTCGCAGTACTTCGTGCCGGTGAACTATCCGCTGCTCAAGCGCCGTGAGGTCCCGTCCGGCCCCTGGCAGTGGACCGACGACACCGAGATGGCCTGCTCCGTGGTGGCCGTGCTGGCCGCACACCGCCGGATCGACCAGGACCGGCTGGCCCACTCCTTCGCCGTGCACCACGACTTCGACCGGGGCTACGGGCCCGCGGTCAACCGCCTGCTGCGCCTGGTGCGGGAAGGCGGCGACTGGCGTGAACTGGCCTCCGCTCTCTTCAACGGCCAGGGCTCCTGGGGCAACGGCGCGGCCATGCGGATCGCCCCCCTGGGCGCCTGGTACGCGGACGACCCCGAGCAGGCCACCCACCAGGCGGAGATCTCGGCCTACCCCACGCACCAGCACCGCGAGGCCGTCGTCGGCGCCATGGCCGTGGCCGCTGCCGCCGCCCTCGCGGCCGACCCGGCCGGACCGCCGAGCGCGGGCGCATTGCTCGACGGCGTCATCGCGCTCGTCCCGAAGAGCGCGGTCGGCGCGGGGCTGCGCCGGGCCCGGGACATGCTCGACTACGCCGACGCGGACACCGTGGCCGCCGTACTGGGCTGTGGGCGGCGTACGACCGCGCACGACACCGTGCCGTTCGCGCTCTGGTCGGCGGCACGCGCCCTCGGTGACTACGAGCTGGGTTTCTGGACGACGGCCCAGGTGGGCGGCGATGTCGACACGACCTGCGCCATCGTCGGCGGAGTGGTCGCCTCCGGGAAGGCAGGGACGCCCCCCGAGGCCTGGGTGGAGCAGACCGAGGCGTTCCCGGACTGGCTGCGGGTGGGGTAGCCGGCCTCATGAGGCCCGTGCTGTCCGGGCCTCATCGGTCGGTTCGGGACCCATCGGTCTCAACCGCCCCGACTGTCACAGGAGTGCCACAGTGCATTCCTCGGTCGGTCATGGCCGCGCCCTTGCGACATAGCCTGTCCGCCACGCCGCCTGTTGATCATGACAGGACGCGGCGACGAGGTACCGGCCGCGCGGCTGCTGCCGTAGCCATGCGCTGCGTACGGGCGCGACGGGGCCGGTCGGGGGAGGGGGCCCATGTCCGAGACACCGTCCGTACCAGCCGCGCCGGAGCCCGAAGGCCCGGCGTCCAGGGCGCGCGCCGCGAGCGGGGAGAGCCGCTCCGCGCCGACGGGCACCGCAGCCGCCGCACCGGAGGACAGGACGGGCAGGCCCGCGCGGATCCAGCTGCCTGAACCGCCGCAGGTGCCCAAGGCCCTCGACGTCAGGCCCGGGGAACCCGCGCCCGTCCGCACCACGACCCTGTGGGCCGCCCTGGCCACCGGCGTCCTCAGCATGCTGCTGCTGGGCGAGGGTCTGGCGGTGAACATACTCGTCGTCGCCGTGCCCGCCACGATCGCCGTGTACGCCGCCGGACGGCGAGCGGGCCGGCGGCCCCGGCCGTGGGCGCTCGTCTGGGGCGCGGCCGGGGCCGCCCTGCTGACCGTGCCCGCGCTGCGCGCCGCCGAATGGCCGTCGTTCCTCGCCGTCGTCACCGCGCTCGCGGTGGGCTCGATCGCCCTGCACGGGGGCCGTACCTGGCCCGCGGTCCTGCTCGGCCCGATCGGCGTGTTCACCTCGCTGGTCACCGGCCCTGCCTGGGGCTGGCGGGGGCTGCGCGAGCGGGTGGGAGGCGACCGCGGCCGTCTGGCACCCCTGTTCCGGGCGGTCGTCGTGGCCGTGGTCCTGCTGTTCGTCTTCGGCGCCCTGTTCGCCGGGGCCGACGCGGCCTTCGCGGATCTGCTCGGCGCCCTGGTGCCCGACGTCACGGTGTCCGACGGGCCCTGGCGGGTCCTGCTCCTCGCGCTGGGCCTGTTCGGGACTCTCGCGGCGGCCCGTACGGCGGCGGCGCCGACCCGCTGGGACCGCGTGCAGGTGCCCGCGGGACGCGCGCGCGGGCGCGCCGAATGGGCGCTGCCGCTGATCGGGCTCATCGCGCTCTTCGCCGTCTTCAACGCCGTCCAGCTCGCCGTGCTCTTCGGCGGCTACGACGCCGTCCTGAAGGAGACCGGTCAGACGTACGCCGAGTACGCGCGCCAGGGATTCTGGCAGCTGCTCATGGCCACGCTGCTCACCCTGCTGGTCATCGTGATCGCCCTGCGCTGGGCGCCCCGCACTCGTCCGGGTGACCGCAGGCTCGTGCACGGTGTGCTGGGAACCCTGTGCGCGCTGGCGCTCGTTGTCGTGGCGTCCGCGGTGCGACGTATGGACATGTATGTGGACGCCTATGGGCTCACTCGGCTGAGGATCTCGGTGCTGACCATGGAGATCTTCCTCGGTCTGGTGATCGTGCTCATCATGGCCGCGGGTGTGTGGGGCGCCCGCTGGCTGCCGCGCGCCGTCGCGGCCTGCGCGGCCGCCGCGGTGCTCGCGTTCGGGCTCGTGTCGCCCGACGCGCTCATCGCGGAGCGCAACGTCGAACGGTACGAGACGACCGGGCGCTTCGACCTCCCCTACGCCAGAGGGCTGTCCGCCGACGCGGTGCCCGCCCTGGACCGGCTGGCGGAGCCCATGAGGTCGTGCGCGCTGTGGGACATCAAGGAGGAGCTGGAAGAGCGGCGGCACCTTCCCTGGTACGCCACGAGCTGGGGCGAGGCCGAGGCCAGGCGTGTCCTTCAGGAGCGCCCGCCGGTGCCGGGGGCGAGCGGTCCGGCGTGTGGTGAGCCGGAGCCGGAGCTGTATCGCTGACAAGGCCGGGCTCGGGAGCGCCCGGCCGGGCCACGCCCCCTGTCGTCGGCCTGCGGGGGCGAGGTCCGGTCGTTCACGCGGCCGCCGGTCAGCCTCCGGCGGGTCCGGCAGTGCCGGAGAGGGCTTCCAGGTCGCTCTTGCGGACCCTGATCACGAGGGTGGCGGTGGCCAGGGCCAGGACGGCCATCGCGACAGCCGGGACGAACGCTGTCGAGATGCCCTGTGCGAGCACTTCGTGCCCCCAGGGCGCGGGCAGCTGCTGGGTCCTGGCGAACTCGGCCTTCTGCTCGGCGGTGGCCTGTGTCATGAAGAGCTGCACCTGCTTGTCCGCCTCGTCACGGCTGGCCGTACCGAAGACCGTGGTGAGGATGGACAGACCGAGCGAACCGCCCACCTGCTGGGTGACGTTGAGCAGGCCGGAGGCCGCGCCCGCCTCGTGCGGGGCGACCCCGGAGACCGCGGTCAGGGTGAGCGTCACGAAGTTCAGTCCCATGCCGAAGCCGAACATCACCATCGGTCCGAGCACCCCGCCGAGGTACGAGCTGTCGGGGCTGATCAGGGTCTGCCAGCTCAGACCGAGAACGACCATCGTCGAACCGACCACCATGAACGGCTTGGGCCCGAGGACGGGCAGGAACCGCTGGGACAGTCCTGCGCCCGTGACGATCGCGACGGTCACCGGCAGGAAGGCCAGGCCGGCCTCGATCGGCGTGTACCGCAGCACGTTCTGCACGAACAGCACGATGAAGAAGAACATTCCGAACATCGCGGCCGCGAGGCTCAGCATGATCACGTAGGTGCCCGAGCGATTGCGGTCGGTGAACATCTTCAGCGGGGTGATCGGTTCCTTGGCGCGCCGCTCGATGAGGCCGAACACCAGCAGCAGGACCGCGGCCGCCGTGAAGGACCCGATGGTCAGGCCGTCGCGCCAGCCTTCCTCCGCCGCGCGGATGAACCCGTAGACCAGCGAGGCCATACCGGCCGTGGAGGTGAGCGCCCCCGCGACGTCGAACCGTCCCGGGTGCCGCTCGGACTCGCTGATGTACATCGGCGCGAGGACGGCGATCAGCACGCCGATGGGCACGTTGACGAACAGCACCCATCGCCAGTCGAGCCACTCGGTGAGCATGCCGCCCGCGAGCAGGCCGATGGCCCCGCCACCGGCGGAGACGGCGGCGAAGACGCCGAACGCCCTGTTCCGCTCGGGCCCTTCGGGGAACGTCGTGGTGATGAGCGCCAGCGCGGTCGGTGACGCGATCGCCCCGCCGACGCCCTGGAGGGCGCGCGCCGCCAGCAGCTGCCAGGGCTCCTGGGCGAGTCCGCCGAGCAGCGAGGCGAGCGTGAAGACGAGGATTCCGGTCATGAACACACGGCGACGGCCGAGGATGTCACCGGCCCGGCCGCCGAGGAGCAGCAGACCACCGAAGGTCAGCGTGTAGGCGCTGACCACCCATGTCAGGTCGGTGGTGCTGAACTTGAGCGCGTCTTGAATGTGCGGGAGGGCGATGTTCACAATCGTCGCGTCGAGTACCACCATGAGTTGGCAGGCCGCGATGACGGCGAGCGCGATGCCGGGATGCCCCTCCCGGCGGGCGGCTCCCGGCTTCTGATCCTGAATCAACGGAGAGGTCGTCACTATGGGTCCCCCACAAGTGCCTTAGTGAACGCTTGCGTTCACTGACGCATCCACGGTAGTGAGTCCCCCTTAGTGAACGCAAGCGTTCATTGAAGTCGCCGTCGTGGAAGGTGCCGCTCCACCGTTTCCGCTCCCCGCACCCCACCCCCTCGGCTCAACGGAGAAACACAGATGGTCACTTCGCGTTGGACGGCCGCTCCCGCTCGGACGGCCTCCCCGCGTCGGCGCGGCGCCGTACTGGAGCGCGCGATCCTCGATGCCGCGCTCGAACAGCTCAGTACCGTCGGCTGGAGCGGCCTCACGATGGAGGGGGTGGCCGCGGGCGCCCAGACGGGCAAGGCGGCGGTCTACCGGCGCTGGCCCTCCAAGGAGGACCTCGTGGCCGACGCGCTCCAGGCCGGGCTGCCCCGCTTCGAGGAGTCGCCGGACCTCGGGAGCGTGCGCGAGGATCTGCTGGAGCTGTGCCGTCAGGCGCGCGCGGCCATGTTCTCCCGGCCCGGGTTCGCGCTGCGCTCGGTGATTCACGAATGCGACACCCTTCAGGCCGAACGCTTCCATGACGTCATCATCGGAGGCGTCGTGGAGCCGATGGTCAGGTTGCTGAGGGAGGTCGTCGAGCGGGGAATCCGGCGTGGTGAGGTGCGTCCCGATGCGGCCAACAGCTACGTCTTCGACGCGATCCCCGCCATGATGATGTACCGCTCGAAGATGTGCGGCAGCGAATGGAGTGAGCGAGACATCGAGGAGCTGATCGACCAGTTGATGGTGCCGCTGCTGCGGCGAGGGGGTGCTTGAGCGGGGTCGCCGGGAAGGGGGAGACGGCCCCGGGAAACCTGGGTGTCGAGGAGGGGTGCGGGCGGCGTAGGCTAAGGGCGCCATGCCGTACGAACCACCTACCCACACCGTCGAGCGCTCTCTGCGCGCCACGACCGGAGCGAAGATCGTCGCCGGTGTCGACGAGGTGGGGCGCGGAGCGTGGGCCGGCCCCGTCACCGTCTGCGCGGCGGTCACCGGACTGCGCCGACCGCCCGAGGGCCTCACCGACTCCAAGCTCCTGACGATCAAGCGGCGCGAGTCGCTCTCCGAGGAACTGCTGAAGTGGGTGACGTCGCACGCTCTCGGTCACGCCTCTCCGGAGGAGATCGACGACCTGGGCATGACGGCTGCCCTGCGGCTGGCGGCGGTTCGGGCACTGGAGGCCCTTCCCGTCCGGCCCGATGCGGTCATCCTGGACGGCAAGCACGACTACCTGGGCGCTCCCTGGCGGGTCCGCACGGTGATCAAGGGCGACCAGTCCTGCGTCGCCGTTGCGGCCGCCTCGGTGATCGCCAAGGTTCAGCGCGACAAAATGATGGCCGAACTGGGTGTCGACCATGCAGACTTCGGTTTCGCGGCCAACGCCGGGTATCCGTCGCCTGTCCACAAGGCCGCGCTGGCGGAGCGGGGCCCCACCCCGTACCACCGGTTGTCGTGGGCGTATCTTGATGCGCTGCCCCAGTGGCGGCACCTCAAGAAGGCCCGCTACTGGGCGGACGGAAACGTTCCGGAGATCGAGGGCCAGCTCGGCTTCGATTTCTGACAGATCCGTTCGCACTCATGTGCCACCCGCCGACGCGAGTCGCACCGGCGTTTGATAAAAATCAGCTCATGCCTCTCCTTCCCGAGGAGCCTCAGATTCACGAGAGTGCCCAGGGCCCGCGTGCCACTCCGGCCAGCGGCCGGGTCGCACCGACCCCCCGTCCCGTACCCGGTCCCCGTCCCGCGGCTCCGCCGCGTCCCGGTCGTCCGGGTCCTGCCCGGCCGGTGCCGGCCCAGCGTGCGGCGCATGCCGCGCCCAGGCCCGGACCGTCCGCCCCTGCCGCCACCCCGCAGATCCAGCTGATCCCGGCCTCGGCCGAGGGGGCGCTGGACGCCGCCGAAGAAGCCGTCGACCTGCTGTTGGATTCGGGCCGTGCTCCCGGCGACGTGCTGGTGATCACCACCGGCGAGCCGCACCCGTGGGCCGCCCACGAGCTCTCCTTCGGCGAGGCCGCCTACTGGGCGCAGCACGACGCCGGCGACGATGTCTTCTACGCCGATGCCTCGGCCGCCGAGCGGGCCGCGTCGCGTCCCGTGGTCGTGGTCGCCGTCAACGGCGGGACCGATGCCGTCGCCGCGCTGCCCAAGGCCCTCGGCCGGGCCCGGACCCTGTTGATCGTGTGCGGCGACCCGCAGACGATCAACTCGGTACTGGGCGCCGGAGTCTGAGCGACTGCGGAACCTGCCCCGGTCGGCCCTCAGGGGTCGCCGGGGAGCCGTTTCGCGCCCGGACGACAGCCCGGGTCCCGCGACGGCCACACCCCGTGACGGGGCGCTTCGGCGTGCCTGCGGGGTGTTTCGGCGTGTCCGGGGACGCCTCGCGCGAGATCCCGTAGGGCGGAGGTTGCGTCGTCATCCTTGGTCGGTGCGGTGCGGTGCGGTGCGGTGCGGTGCGTGCGGTGGCGCCGTCCGGCCTGGTGGGCGGACCGACCCTGGTGCCGTCCGGCCCGGGGTCGGTGGACGGCACCCCTATGAGGGTGCGAAGGGCGATGGCCGGGGATCTTGCCCCCATTCCGCAGGCTCCAGCCTGGGCGTGGTCGGCCCGCCCTCCGTCCCGTCCGTGGCCGAAGCCTCAGCCGCTCACCGTGCCGCGACCCGGCGGAGTACCTCCGAGGCGACGCCGCCTGTGCGTGGCATGGGCGGGGGTGCCATGGCCGTGGCGAAGGGCTCGGCCGGCGAGTCCGCGTGGGGACGGCGACCGCCCCGGCCCTCACCGAGAACCTGCCAGCCGTCACGTGTCAGCGTGATGTACGCACCACAGCGCAGCCCGTGCAGCGTGCATGCGTCCCGCAGGCCCCACATCCACGCCCCGTCCTCCTCCGTCCAACGCGCGTCACCGTCACGGCAGTAGAGCAGCACGGCCGTCCGTACCGGGGTCCGTCGGCGCAGGTCGTGCGGAATCACCCGTCTCAGCTGGGCGAGGAGCGCGTTGCGGAACATCCAGCCGTCGGCCGGCGCCGGACGCCGGATGAACGAGGCGCTCGCCCGCAACCGCTCGTCCGGATCCAGGACGGCGATGACCGCCGTCGCTGGCCGGGGTTGATGTCGCGCGTGCAGCCCGTTGACGACCTCCCGGGGATTACGCAGCAGCGGAATCCCGGCGGCGGCCCATTCCGCGGGCTCGAGCATCCGGTTGGCGGAAGCGGCGGACAGGTCGGCAGACGTCGACACGGAGGCCGCCGAGGACGGAGCGAATCCGAAGGTCACGATCCTCCCTTCGGCTACGCGCCCACTCTGCGGGCGAGGGTCGGACTTGGGGGAGCGCACGCCGCGGCAGAAGCCCTACCGATTCACGGTGAGGCCGTGCGGGGAGCGGACTCCAATTCTTCCTGGCGAACTTGGTTGCGGCAACGAGCAATTGGGGCCACTGGCAGTTTTGTGGTGATTCACTGCTTATATCCCTGCACAGAGGACTCGACCGCACCGCTCGGGCAGCACGACCTGCCGCCGGGCGCCCCGTCGGTCACGCCCGGACGGCCAGAACGAGGGGCAACACCCCCTGTGCACCCGCGCGCCGGAGCACGCGCGCGGCGACCGCGAGTGTCCAGCCGGTCTCCGTGGCGTCGTCGATCAGGAGCACCGGCCCGCCCGCCTCCTGAAGGGCGGCGGCCAGCTCGGGCGGCACGGTCAGCGCCCCGTCGAGCGCCTTGAGCCGTTGCGCGCTGTTGCTACGGGTGACCTGGGAGACCGCGCCGGTGTACGCCACCGACCCCAGCAGCGGCAGACGGCCGACCTCGGCGATCCGGGCGCCCAGGGAAGCGATCAACTGAGGCCGGGAACGGGAGGCCATGGTCACGACACCCACGGGACGGGGTGGCGCGTCGCTCTGCCCGGAGGCCCAACCGCCGGGGCCCTTCGCCCAGTCGGCCAGCACGGCGACCACGGCCTTGGTCACATCGTCCGGTACCGGCCCGTCAGGGGACTGGGGAGCGAGCATCGGCCGCAGTCGGTTGCCCCAGCCGATGTCCGACAGCCGCCCGAGCGCCCGCCCGGGAGCCGCCTGCTCACCGGCCGGAATGCGCCCCTTCAGATTGACCCCCACGGCAGGCAGCCCCGTCGGCCACATCTTGCGGGGCTCGACCTCGACACCCGCGCGCCCCAGCTCGCCGCGCGCCGCGTCCAGGGCTGCTGGGGAGACGGAGTCCGTGAACCTGGGCTTGGTGCAGGTGTCACACCGGCCGCACGGGACGGCTTCCTCGTCGTCCAACTGCCTTCGCAGGAACTCCATGCGGCAACCCGGCGTCGCCACGTAGTCACGCATGGCCTGCTGCTCGGCGGTGCGCTGCTTGGCGACCCAGGCATAGCGCTCGGTGTCGTACACCCAGGGGGCGCCGGTGGAGATCCAGCCGCCCTGGACGCGGCGGACCGCACCGTCCACGTCCAGGACTTTCAGCATGGTCTCCAGTCGGGAGCGGCGCAGCTCGACCAAGGGTTCGAGGGCGGGGAGCGAGAGCGGTCGCCCCGCGTGGGCGAGGACGTCCAGGGTGCGGCGCACCTGCTCCTCCGGAGGAAAGGCGACCGAGGCGAAGTACTCCCAGATCGCCTGGTCCTCCTTGCCGGGCAGCAGCAGCACCTCCGCGTGCTCCACGCCGCGGCCGGCGCGGCCCACCTGTTGGTAGTACGCGATGGGGGAGGACGGCGAGCCCAGGTGGACCACGAAGCCCAGGTCGGGCTTGTCGAAACCCATACCCAGCGCGGAGGTGGCGACCAGGGCCTTGACCCGGTTGGCGAGCAGGTCCTCCTCGGCCTGCTGCCGGTCCGCGTTCTCCGTCTTGCCCGTGTACGAGGTCACCGTGTGCCCGCACTGGCGGAGGAAGGCGGTGACCTCCTCGGCGGCGGCCACGGTGAGTGTGTAGATGATCCCGGAGCCCGGCAGCTCGTCCAGGTGGTCGGCGAGCCAGGCCATGCGGTGGGCGGCGTCGGGCAGTTCGAGCACCGCGAGGCTCAGGCTCTCGCGGTCCAGGGGCCCCCGCAGCACCAGTGCGTCGGTGCCGCCGCCGGTGCCCAGCTGTTCGGCCACATCGGCGGTCACCCGTGCGTTGGCCGTCGCGGTGGTGGCGAGCACCGGGACACCGGACGGGAGGTCGGCCAGCATGGTCCGCAGCCGGCGGTAGTCGGGGCGGAAGTCGTGACCCCAGTCCGAGATGCAGTGCGCCTCGTCCACCACGAGGAGACCGGTCGCGGCCGCCAGCTCGGGCAGCACCTGGTCACGGAAGTCCGGGTTGTTGAGCCGCTCGGGGCTGACCAGGAGCACGTCGACGGTGCCGGCGGTGACCTCCTGGCGGATCGTGTCCCACTCCTCCGTGTTCGAGGAGTTGATGGTCCGTGCCCGGATCCCGGCGCGGGCGGCCGCCTCCACCTGGTTGCGCATCAGCGCGAGGAGGGGCGAGACGATGACGGTGGGGCCCGCGCCCCGCTCGCGCAGCAGCGCGGTCGCGACGAAATACACCGCGGATTTGCCCCAGCCCGTGCGCTGCACCACCAGGGCTCTGCGCTTGTCCGCGACCAGAGCCTCGATGGCGTGCCACTGGTCCTCGCGCAGCCTCGCGGCGCCCGCAGGGGCGCCGACGAGACGGGCGAGCACGGCATCGGCGGTCGTGCGCAGATCTTGGCGGTCGGTAGTGGGCCGGTCTTCGTCGCTCATGGCCCCATGCAACCCGATGCCTCGGACATCGCGCGAACGAGCGGGTCGAACTGTGGACGCTTCTGACGTGATCATGCTCGGACTTATCCACAGGCCGAAGCGGAACTTCAAGATCCGCGAGATGGTCGCCGCATGACGAATCACAGCGAAGCGGCCGGGACCTCCGGCAACAGTGACATCAGCGGGCAGAACGGGTGCGGCGGAGGTCGCGAGTCCTCCGTCCGTCCGGGCCACGGCGCGGCCGCCGGAGCCTGCGGGGAACAGCAGGTGACCCTCCGCACCCCCGCCGAACTCGCCGATGCCCTGCCCTACCTGTTGGGATACCGCCCCGAGGACAGCATCGTCCTCGTCGCACTGCACGACCGGGACACGCGTGGCCGGTTCGGCGGCCGAGCCCGGCTGGGCATCCCGGCGCAGACGGACGACTGGCCGTCCGTCGCCCAACAGCTGGCCCATGGGCTGGTCACCGGCAGTGAGCGCCGGGGAGCCAAGCCGGAGAGCATGGTCGCCTTCCTCTGCCAGGACCCCGCGAGCGGTGAATCACCACGTGATGTCATGGAACGCCTGCGGCCCCTCGCCCAACTGCTCCGCAGGGCCTGTGGCAGCTTGGACGTGCCGGTGGTCGAGGCCCTGTGCATCTCCGACGGCCGCTTCTGGTCCTACTGCTGCCCGGGCAACGGATGCTGCGCGTCCGGCGGCGAGCCGATGGGCCTCCCGGGCACCTCGGTACTGGCTGCCGCCGCGACCTACGCCGGCCTCCAGGTCCGCGGCTCGCTGAAGGAACTGCGGGCCAGGCTCCTGCCGTGGGAGACCGCCGCCGCGCTCCAGCAGGAGGCCGCTCTCGACTCCGCGCAGTCCGCCCTCATCCCCAGGATTCTGGACGTGGACAGCCGGGCGGAAGTGGCAGAGGAGACCCTCGCGGTGGCACGGCGCGTCATCGGGCGCCTGGCGGACGCCCAGCCCGGCACCGCCGCGCTGGACGCGGACCTGCGCGACGACGAGCTCGTCGGGCACGACGACGCGGCCACCCTGATCCTCGGACTCCAGGACCGCGCCACCCGCGATCGCGCCGCCGAATGGATGGAAGGCCACGAAGCGGGCCCCGCGCTGCGGCTCTGGCGCGCCCTCGCCCGCCGCTGTGTCGGCCCCTACGGCGAGCATGCCGCCGCCCCGCTCACGCTCGTCGGCTGGGTCGCGTGGTCCTCCGGCGACGAACTGGAGGCCCGCGAAGCGCTGGCCATGGCCTTGGCCGCCGACCCGGACTACCTTTTCGCCCGTCTGCTCCACCAGGCATGCAACGAAGGGCTGGACCCCGAGTCCATTCGCCGCTGCCTACGAGCGGAGCGCAGGGGACGCGATCTCGCGGCGACCGCCGAGGGCGTGGGGAGCGGCAGCCGGACGAGTTCCCCCGCCCTGTCGCCCGACGCGCCGCCGGCCTCGGACCTGCCCTGCGTCGTGACCGGCCCGCGCCGCCGACGCAGGCCTCGGTCGGAAGGAGGTGTCGAGGACCGCGCCGTCCGGCGATCGCCCGGCGCCGCGCCCGCCCGCCGCACACGCTCCGCCGACGGCAGCCCACCGGTCGGCCGGAAGCCGGGGCGTACGGCGAACGGGGCGAGCGGTCGGGCGCGGATGCGTCGCGGCGCCGGAGGACAGTCCAAGGAGAGCGGGTCGTGAGCGTGCGGATCCGGTCGCGGCTTCCCCTTCCGGACCCGTACTGGATGTGGGCGCGCCTGAGCATGACGCCGGCCTACAGCGTGGCGCTCGCCCGCAGGAACTGTGCGAGCCGAGCCCGCGGAGCCGGCGTGAACGCCTCGCCCCCGCTCCTGCAGCAGCTGGTCACGCTTTTCCGTCTTGCAGTGGCCAGGGCTGTGCCGTTCCGGCTACGGGTCCGCGCTGGACCACAGTCCCAGAGCGGCGGGCGCCCCCTGTCCCACAGGAATGAAGCGACGTGCGCGTGGGCCGCGTGTCGCCCTCGCGTCGCCCCACGGCTGCGCGCGGAACCACGGCCGCCCAGTTCCACAGCTCGTCGCTTCCCTGCTGCCGTGGACCCGGCGTTGCGGCGGCCCGGTTCGGGAGGCATCCCCGGGCATGGGCGTGACCCGGAGCGCGACCGCTCCGTTCACCTGTGTGGCGGTACCGATGGCCTGGTTCCGTCACCCCGTCACCCCGTCACCCCGTCCCTCTCCGGCTCCCCACCTGGTGCCGAGCGCACCCCACGCGCGCCGAAGACAGAAGAAGCCGCCCCATGTCTCTCTCCTCGTTGCCCGACGCCCCGGATGACGTTCCGACCTTCCGCGCGCCTGTCCAGCCCTCACCCCGCACCCGTGGGGACGACGGCGACGGCACTTCCCGCCCGGACGTCCGCACCCCGGCCGCCCGCGGTCCGGCCGCCCGCAGCCCAGCGGCCCGCACCGCAGGCTCACGGTCGGTGGGCCCGAAAGGCCCCGGGTCTCTCGCGTCCGGCATCGTGAGGCCTTCGGGACCCGCGCGTCCAGGTGCGGCGAGCGCTGCGGCCTCCCAGGAGCCCGCCCCCGCCTCGGGCCCCAGGGAGCTGCCCCCGGCCCACACCGCGCTGATCTGCGTCGCCCTGCCGGGCCTCGCGATCTCGACGGAGCAGGGCCAGCTGAACGGCAGGGGGCTGGAGGGTCTCTACCGCGCGGGACGGCGCATGCTCTCCCGTTGCCAGGTGCGGGTGGCCGGACGCGAACCCCTCGCCGTGCAGGCCCGGATGATGACCGCCGACCGAGCCCGGTTCATGGCGACGCTGCGTCTGTCCGCAGACGCTGGACCGGATCCGGACGTCACGGTCGAGCGCATCCGGTACGCGGACGGCACCGAGCGGATCACCCTGCACAACACCACTCGCCGGCCACTGTGCCTGCCCGTCGAGGTGTCCTTGGGCACGGACCTCGCGGAGCTGGGAGCCGTGGCCTCCGGCGGCGCGGGCCCGGAACTACCCGCCACCGTCCATGGCTCCGGCCTCCGCTGGTCGTGCGCGAACGGACACTCCACGGTGTCCGCCCACCCGCCGCCCGCTGATGCCCTGGCGTCCGCGGGACTGTTGCGCTGGGAGCTGCAACTCCCGCCCGGGGGCAGCCGGAGCGTGGAACTTCGGGTGCGACCTGACGGCACAGGACCCATCAGACCGGTGGGGCGAGGCGCCACCAGCCCCCTCGCCCAGGCCCGCGTCGCGGGAGACGATCCGGTGGCGCAGCCGCTGCTGCACACCTGCCTGGAGGATCTGGAGGCGCTGCTGCTGCGCGACCCGAGGAACCCGGCCGACACCCACCTCGCGGCTGGCGCGCCCTGGCGCTGCGGACTGTCTCCGGCCGACGCGCTCGTCGCGGCCCGGATGACGCTGCCGCTCGGCACGCGCCTCGCGGCAGGCACCTTGCGCACCCTGGCCCGCACCCAACTCGCGGGCAGGGACGCCCGGTCCGGCATGATTCCGGGACCCCGGCGGGACGCGGGCCCGTATCTGCCACCGGGATGCACGGGGACCGAGGCGACCCTGCTGTTCCCCGTGCTCCTGGCGGAGGCCCGGCGATGGGGGCTTCCCGCGCAGGAGACGGAGGCATTGCTGCCCGCCGCGGAGCGCTGCCTGCGATGGCTGCTGGACGCGGTCGGAAGGGGTGTCTACCTGTCCGATCCACACCCCGGCGGACCGTTGCGCTGCGAGACCCAGGCCCAGGCCCACCGGGCCGCGCTGCTGGGCGCCGATCTCCTCGACGCGCACGGTCGGCCGCTCGGCGCCGAGCTGCGGGACTGGGCGAGAGAGCTGCGGAGCCGGTTCGGGGCGGACTTCTGGGTGGAGGACCGGGGCGGCGGCAGACCCGCTGCCGCCCGTACCCCGGACGGGCGCCTGGTGCCGCACCTGGGTGCCGGCGCCGCCCATCTTCTCGACACCGGGCTGCTCGGCGGGGGAGAGCAGGCTCCGGGACTCCTCGACAAGGTGCGGACCGAGCAGCTCGCCCGACTGCTCGGAGGGCCCGCGATGGACTCGGGGTGGGGGCTGCGGAGCCTGGGTGCGAAGGAGACCGCGTACAACCCCTTCGGTCATCGCAGCGGTGCCGTGCGTGTGCAGGAGACGGCGATCGCGGTCGCGGGACTGGCGGCCGCCGGATACGAGAAGGAGGCGAGCGCCCTGCTGAGGGGTGTGCTGGCGGCTTCGGTGAGCTTCGGCCATCGGCTGCCGGAGATGTACGCGGGGGAGCAGCGGACCGCGGCCGGCGCCCCGCTGCCGCACCCGGCCGCCTGCAGACCGGCCGCGACGGCGGCTGCCGCCGGTGTGCTGCTGCTCACCACTCTCGTCGGGATCCGCCCCGACGCCCCCGCGGGGACGGTGACCCTGCGGCCGGTGCGCAGTGCGCCGCTGGGGGAGATCGGTATGACGGGGCTGCGTGTCGCGGGCGTCCCCTTCGCCGTACGCGTCAGCAGGCTGGGGCTCGCGATGGTGGAGGAGGCGGCCGACGGACTGCAGTTGGGAGTGTGACCTCGCGCGACACGGGACGGGACCACGGGCGGCGTTGGCCTTCCGAGCCCCGAGGGTGGCCTGTGGGCAAGGTGGCGAACCCAAGTGGATCAAGTGGGGAAGCGACCGCGAAGGGAGTGTTTATCGTCAGGCAGACGACTATGATCGCGGCATGCCCTACGACCCGTCGGACTACCCGCCCTTCGCTGTCACCGTGGACCTGGTCGTGCTGACCGTCCGTCGCCACGCGCTCTGCGCGCTGACGGTACGGCGGGGCGAACAGCCTTTCCAGGGGCGGTGGGCGCTGCCCGGCGGCTTCGTGCGGCCGGACGAGGACCTGTCCCAGGCCGCCGCCCGGGAGCTGGCCGAGGAAACGGGCCTGACCGCCCATGAACCGTCCGAGCCCGCTCAGGACAACGGCGCGCACCTGGAACAGCTGGCGACCTACGGTGACCCGAAGCGCGACCCGCGGATGAGGGTCGTCAGCGTCGCCCATCTCGCCCTCGCCCCCGACCTGCCGGCGCCCCGGCCGGGCGGGGACGCCAACAGCGCACGCTGGGCGCCCGTCGAGGAGTTGCTGGATCAGGGCGGCTACGGGCGGGACGGTGAGCCGGTGGCGCCGTTGGCCTTCGACCACGCGCAGATCCTGGCGGACGGGGTGGAGCGCGCCCGTTCCAAGATCGAGTACTCGTCGCTGGCCACCGCCTTCTGCCCGCCGGAGTTCACGGTGGGCGAGTTGCGGCGCGTCTACGAGGCGGTCTGGGGTGTGGCGCTGGACCCGCGCAACTTCCATCGCAAGGTGACGGGCACGCCGGGATTCCTGGTGCCCACCGGCGGTACCACCACGCGGCAGGGGGGACGCCCCGCCCAGCTCTTCCGTGCCGGTGGCGCGACCCTCCTCAATCCGCCGATGCTGCGTCCCGAGGTCTGACCCGGCGGAGAGCGGGCGTCCGCCGCCGGGTGCGGCGGCCTCGCCCGTGGGTGGCCGTGTCGCGGGGCATGCCGGGAGGGCGAGCCGGAATCCGGGCTCGCGAGCCGTGCGTGGCTCGCCCGGTGGCTGCGAGGTTGTCCGCGAAGTGCGCCGCAAGGTACCCGGAAAAACGGACATATCGCGCTATCTTGCCTAGGGTGATCCAGGCCATCGGATTGACCAGCAATCCCCGCAAGGAGTTCCCGCCCGCCGTCGACGATGTGTCCTTCGAGGCGCACTCCGGCCGTGTCACCGCACTCCTCGGGGCTCCCGGTGCGGGCAAGTCGACGGTGCTGAGACTCGCCCTCGAACTGCAACACGGCCGTGGGGTGGCCTACTTCAGAGGTCGCCCCCTGCATCGCATCGCCCACCCCACCCGCGAAGTGGGCGTCCTCCTCGGCGACGTGCCCGGCCACCCCGCCCGCACGGTCCGGGGTCATCTGCGCATGCTGTGCGCGGCCGCGGGGCTGCCCGGACGGCGGGCCGACGAAGTGCTGGAGGTCGTGGGGCTGGTCAGCCTCCGCGAGGCGCGGCTGAACACGCTCTCGCGGGGGATGGACCGCCGGCTCGGCCTGGCCTGCGCCCTGCTGACCGACCCGCACACCCTCGTGCTGGACGACCCCGCCGACGGGCTGGCGGTCCGCGAGGGCCGATGGCTGCACGGCATCATGCGGGCCCATGCCGACCAGGGCGGCACGGTCCTGTTCGCGACCGGTGATCCGAAGGAGGCGGCGCGAACCGCCGATCGGGTCCTCACCCTCGAACGGGGCAGACTCGTCGCCGACCAGGAGGTCGCGGACTTCTCCCGCACCCGGCTCCGGCCCAGGGTCGCCGTCCGTACCCCGTACGCCGCCCGGCTCGAAGTGCTGCTCACCAAGGAGGCCCGGACCGCGCGACGTTCCGTGGAGATCGTCCGGGAGGGCGGCAACCGGCTGTCGGTGTACGGCAGTACGTGTGCCGAGATCGGCGAGACCGTGTTCCGGCACGGCATCCTCGTCCATCAACTCGCGGACGAGATCGGGGACATGGGGCCCGCTCCGTCGCCGCTCCCGCTGCCCTCCCCGCCTCTCCTGCCCTCACCCTCACCCTCGTCGGCGGCGGCGCTGTCGTCTGTGTCCTCGTCGGTCGCCGGCGAAGGCGTGGGGGTGGCCGAGGAGGCGCAGGATCAGGCCCGGGAGGCTCCAGGGTCGGCGGAGGGGGTTCGGGGGGCCGCCGACGAACTCCGCGGACACGAGATCAGCTGCGCCTCCGTCGCGCCCGCCGACGGCCCGCCGGCCGCATCGGTCGAGCCGTCGGCTCGTGGTGACGGGACGGACGAGGCACCGGAGGTCAGCCCGGCGCCTCCCGTCGCCCTCCGATCCGGTACGCCCTCCGAGCCGGACACCGATCCCGAATCCCGTGATCATTTCGGTTCGCATCATGATCCCGAACCTCGTGATCACCTCGGGTTCCGCCAGGATCACGGCCCGAGCGACGCGTCCGCCGCCGTATCGCTGCCGCCACTGCCGCCGCCCATCACCGTGCGTCCGGCGCCGAGCCCGCTGCGGCCGCTGCGCTACGAGCTGCGGCGGGCGGGCGGGGTCGGCACCGCGTACTTCACCGTCGCGGCCGTACTCGTCACCTCCGCCCTCATGGCGGTGATCCTGGCCGGGATCGGGCACACCCCGCAGCCACGGCTGCTGGCGGCGTGGCCGCGGGAGCTGCCGCTGCCGCCCGCCGCCATCGGGGCGGGGCTGCTCGGGGCCATCGCCTTCGGCGACGAGTTCCGCCACCCCGCCCTGGCCGCGGACCGCGGCACCGTCCCCCGTCGACTGGGGCTGCTCCTCGCGAAGCTCCTCGTCGCGGCGGCCACCGCGCTGCTGCTGGCCGTCCTCACCGTGGGCTGCGACCTCGAAGTGCTCTATCTCGTCTACGGACCGGAACTCGTCTCGGTTCCCTCCGGCTGGTTCCCGCTCGGCGCGAGCTGGCTCGGCCTCGTCGTGGGGTGTGCCTGGGCCGGGGTGCTCGCGGCAGGTGTCTTCCGGTCCACGTCGGCCGGTCTCGCGGCCGTGGTCGCCGTGCCCCTCGTCGTCGTACCCCTGGTGCAGAAGGCACTGGAGGGGGCGACCGTGCGGAGCGCGATCGGGTTCCCGGTGCGGCTGCGTGAACTCCTCCTGGTGCAGTGGCCGTTCGGGGGAGAGCGCTACCTGGAGGCCGTGGCGCGGGCGGTCTCACAACCCGTGGGCGGGGCGCTGCTGTTGTCGCTGACGGCACTGCTGGGGGCCTATGTGTTCACCAACCTCCGCGGCCGGGTCAGGTGATGATCGTCCCCATCCTTTCGCGCTCACTGTCCGTGCCCTTCCGTTGGCGCAATGCGCACAACTCCTCGTAGAACGCCCATTTCTTTCCGATAAGGCGTCAATTGCGACGGGGTGAGCGATCACCCTTTCGTGTGCTTTTCACCAAAGACCTCAAGGGAGTTGGAAACGCAGCCGACAAAGGATGCGTGAGTACCCTTGCGCACACCATGATGACCGCCGCCCGCTCCGCCGACTCCGGCCTCGCAGGACCGGGCGAACTCGACCGCTACCCGTACGCCGAGCCCGCGAGCGTCGACCGCGTGGGCCTCCCTGCCTGGGACGGCGCGGACCCCGAGCTGGGCCGCGTCGGCCGCCGCGCCGCCGGGAGCCGCGGACGCGGACTGCACGGCCAACTCGTCCAGCAGCTCGGCCAGATGATCGTCTCCGGCGACCTGGGGGCGGACCGTCCCCTCGTGCCCGAGGAGATCGGCCAGCGCTTCGAGGTCTCCCGCACCGTCGTCCGTGAATCCCTGCGTGTCCTGGAGGCCAAGGGCCTCGTCAGCGCGCGCCCGAACGTCGGCACGCGCGTCCGGCCGGTCAGCGACTGGAACCTGCTCGACCCCGACATCATCGAATGGCGGGCCTTCGGTCCGCAGCGCGACAACCAGCGGCGTGAACTCAACGAACTGCGGTGGACGATCGAACCGCTGGCGGCCCGCCTCGCCGCCGGTCACGGTCGCGACGACGTGCAGCAGCGCCTCGCCGACATGGTCGAGCTCATGGGCCACGCCATGGCGCAGGGCGACCCGCTGACCTTCTCGCGCGCGGACGCCGAGTTCCACTCGCTGCTCATCCAGCTCGCGGGCAACCGGATGCTGGAGCACCTCTCCGGGATCGTCTCCTCGGCCCTGCAGGTCTCCGGGGGCCCGGCCAACGGTTGTGACCGGCCGACCGAGTCGACCCTCACGCACCACGCCCGGATCGTCGACGCCCTCGCGGCGGGCGACGGAGGGGCCGCTGAGGCGGCCATGCGGCAGCTGCTGACCGTCCACCCCGAGGTGGAGCGTGTGGTGCCGGCGCCGCGCGAGCACTGAGGGCGGCGCGAGCGGGACGGGGCCGGCGCGGCCGGGGCACCGGCCCTTCCGCGGCGTAGCTCGGCCGGCGGACCCGTGCCGCCGGGCCCCAGCGAATCCTCCCAGGGGTTCGGCGGGGCCCGGCGGCACGACGAACGCAGGACGCCTCCAGGTTCGCGCCACGCCGGGGGCTGCCCCGAACCGGCTGCGTCCATCGCGCCGGACCAGTCGCTCGACGAATCGCTCGAACGAATCGCCCGCTGATCTGCTCGCTGAACCGCCCGACGAACCGCCTGGCGGATCGCCGGACAACCGCCGACCGAATCGCTGGACCGGTCACCCCGACGGGGTCGACAGCGGCCAGGAGATCGAGGAGAGTGGCGGGGCGTGGAGTGCGACGGGATCGACAGGATCGGTGGGCGTGCCGAGGCCCGGGGAGCGCGCGGAACCGCGGTGAGGTGCGGACCGGCGAGGTGCCGGGACCGGTGAGCCGGGAACCCGGCGAGCCCTCCGGGACGGCCGACCCTCCCGGTGGCCGTGGCCGCTCAGGCGAGGGCATCGGATCCCCGCGAGGGCGGTGCTCCGCATTGCGGAGTTCGTTCGGGATTCGTTCGGGTACGAGTCCTAGCAGAACCGGTTGTGGTCTCGATCGATCGCCTCTGGCAGTGTCTGACCGCTTTTGCGCGCTTACGGGGTGTGACTCGGGCCACGCAGATTGGGCGTAACGCTCGTGGGAACAACGCGATGACCTAAGAGGCGACAGCCTCGGAGGGAATACGGACGCCGTTCACGGCGCTGTGCATCTTCCCGGCCCCCGCCCGCACCGTCGGCCCACTCCCAAGCCGGTGGTCGGCTCCAGTCCGCAGTGGACGGAGCCGGAAGCCGTTTTCCAACGTTCCGAGAGGTTGTTCGTGTCGGCCAGCACATCCCGTACGCTCCCGCCGGAGATCGCCGAGTCCGTCTCTGTCATGGCTCTCATTGAGCGGGGAAAGGCCGAGGGGCAGATCGCCGGCGACGATGTGCGTCGGGCCTTCGAAGCTGACCAGATTCCGGCCACTCAGTGGAAGAACGTACTGCGCAGCCTCAACCAGATCCTCGAGGAAGAGGGTGTGACGCTGATGGTCAGTGCCGCGGAGCCCAAGCGCACCCGAAAGAGCGTCGCAGCGAAGAGTCCGGCCAAGCGCACCGCCACCAAGACGGTCGCGGCGAAGACGGTGACCACCAAGAAGGCCACTGCCGCAGCCGCCCCCGCGGAGCCCACGGCCGACCCTGTCGGCGAGGACGTCGCCCCCGCCAAGAAGGCCGCCGCCAAGAAGGCGGTCGCCAAGAAGGCGGCCCCCGCCAAGAAGACCGTCGCCGCCAAGAAGACGGCGGCGAAGAAGACCACCGCCAAGAAGGACGACGCCGAGCTCGCCGAGGAAGAGGTCCTCGAGGAGGCGCCCGGCGGCAAGCCCGGCGACGAGCCCGAGGGCACCGAGAACGCCGGTTTCGTGCTGTCCGACGAGGACGAGGACGACGCGCCCGCCCAGCAGGTCGCCGCCGCCGGTGCCACCGCCGACCCGGTCAAGGACTACCTCAAGCAGATCGGCAAGGTCCCGCTGCTCAACGCCGAGCAGGAGGTCGAGCTCGCCAAGCGCATCGAGGCCGGTCTGTTCGCCGAGGACAAGCTGGCCAACGCCGACAAGCTCGCCCCCAAGCTCAAGCGCGAGCTGGAGATCATCGCCGAGGACGGCCGCCGCGCCAAGAACCACCTCCTGGAGGCCAACCTCCGTCTGGTGGTCTCCCTGGCCAAGCGCTACACCGGTCGCGGCATGCTCTTCCTGGACCTCATCCAGGAGGGGAACCTCGGTCTGATCCGCGCGGTCGAGAAGTTCGACTACACCAAGGGCTACAAGTTCTCCACGTACGCCACCTGGTGGATCCGTCAGGCGATCACCCGTGCCATGGCCGACCAGGCCCGCACCATCCGTATCCCGGTGCACATGGTCGAGGTCATCAACAAGCTCGCGCGCGTCCAGCGCCAGATGCTCCAGGACCTGGGCCGCGAGCCCACTCCGGAGGAGCTGGCCAAGGAACTCGACATGACCCCCGAGAAGGTCATCGAGGTCCAGAAGTACGGCCGCGAGCCCATCTCCCTGCACACCCCGCTGGGTGAGGACGGCGACAGCGAGTTCGGCGACCTCATCGAGGACTCCGAGGCCGTCGTCCCGGCCGACGCGGTCAGCTTCACGCTCCTGCAGGAGCAGCTGCACTCCGTCCTCGACACGCTCTCCGAGCGCGAGGCGGGCGTAGTCTCCATGCGGTTCGGTCTCACCGACGGTCAGCCGAAGACCCTCGACGAGATCGGCAAGGTGTACGGCGTCACGCGCGAGCGCATCCGCCAGATCGAGTCCAAGACGATGTCGAAGCTGCGGCACCCCTCCCGCTCGCAGGTGCTGCGCGACTACCTCGACTAGACGGCACGGCATCCGCCGCCCGTCGGTCCCGAAGGCCCGGTTCCCGTCGAAGGAGCCGGGCCTTCGGCGTGTGTGCGGCTGCGGAAGCCGATCTCGTGGATCACTCTGGGTGTGCCATCCCTGTCCCGGAGTGAGGAGCGCGCATGCGTCGATCGTTCGCCCGACTGCTGGCCGTCGCGGCCACCACGGCCGTCATACCGCTGGCGGCACCGCCGTCGGCGACGGCCGGGGTCGTCATCGGTGGCCATCCGGTCGAGATCTCCCAGGCGCCCTGGACGGTGGCGCTGGCCAGTCGTGACCGGTTCGGAGGTACGCGGGCAGGGCAGTTCTGCGGCGGTGTCGTGATCGGCCGCTCGACCGTCCTGACGGCCGCCCACTGCCTCAGCGAGAGCGTGCTGGGAGGCCCTCCGGAGAAGGTCGGCGACCTGAGGGTCATCGCGGGCCGCGCCGAGCTGCAGTCCGCCGAGGGCCAGGAGATCGCGGTGAGCGGCGCCTGGGTCGATCCGGCGTACGACCCCTATACGAACGCCGGGGACTTCGCGGTGGTGACGCTGGCCTCACCTGTGCCCGAGACCTCGGTCATCGGGCTGGCGGAGGCCGGTGACCCGGCGTACGGGCCCGGCACGCCGGCGGCGGTCTTCGGCTGGGGGGACACCACAGGCGCCGGGGACTACGGCCGGAGCCTGCGGGCCGCGCCGGTGCGGGTGCTGGCCGACGAGGTCTGCGAGAGGGCCTACCCGGGCAGCGCGGACGGACGGTACCTGTCCGGTCCCATGGTGTGCGCCGGGGAGCAGGACGGTGGCCGGGACGCCTGTCAGGGGGACAGCGGAGGGCCGCTGGTCGCCCAGGGGAAGCTGATCGGCCTCGTGTCCTGGGGGAGCGGCTGCGGACTCGCCGGGAACCCTGGTGTCTACACCAGGGGCTCGTACATCGCCCGGGTGCTCACGGGAAGCCGCTGAGAGGCGGCTCACGGCCTCGCGGCGGGCAGGTGCGGAATGAGAGCGGGCGGCCACCCCGTGGGTACGGGAGTGGCCGCCCGGTCACCGGCCTCGAGCCGGTGGCGGCTCGTCGTCAGGTGCGAAGCGTCAGCGCTCGTCCTCTTCTGCGGTCGCGGGAACGGCCGTGAGCCGCTCCGTCTCGTCCTGTATCTCCGCGGCGATCTTCTTGAGCTCCGGCTCGAACTTGCGGCCGTGGTGGGCGCAGAACAGCAGCTCTCCACCGCTCAGCAGGACGACGCGCAGGTAGGCCTGGGCGCCGCAGCGGTCGCATCGGTCAGCGGCCGTCAGCGGGGTCGCGGGGGTCAGAACAGTAGTCACGTCGCCTCTTCTCTAGCTCGACGAGCTGTCGTACCAGGGTCAACATCCAACCAGGCCGAAAACGTTCCCGCTCGCGGCTTTAACTCGAAAAAATCTTTCCGGGCCGGCTGTCTGCTGCCGGTTGGCGGCGAATGAGCCGTAGTGCGTGTCTTCGTGTCGTACGGGCTTCGCGCTGTCTGTCGGTGGTTCTGGTGGTCGATCCATCGGTTGTACGGTCCTCCCGGCTGGGTTGCCGGTTGTTCAAGAGGACGTGCCCGGAGCCTAAATGGTTCATGCCCCGAAGGGAACGTGATATGTACTTCACCCCATCGAGGGATCGAACGCGTATGCGAGTCTGGACTACCCTGAGTTTCGCCACGAGGGTGGCGTTACAGCGGCTCTACCAGGGCTCGGTACCCTCGAACCGGCAACAGAGCCCGGCCCCTTACCCAAAAGGGCCTCACCTGAAATTCAGCGAGGAGCGAACCGCGTGACCGCCGATACGTCCGTGCCGTCCACAGCGCTGCTGACCGGAGCAGACCGGGACGGTTCCAACTACACCGCGCGGCACCTGCTCGTCCTCGAGGGGCTCGAGGCCGTGCGGAAGCGCCCCGGCATGTACATCGGCTCGACCGACAGTCGAGGCCTGATGCACTGCCTGTGGGAGATCATCGACAACTCCGTGGACGAGGCCCTCGGGGGCTACTGCGACCACATCGAGGTGATCCTCCACGACGACGCCTCGGTCGAGGTGCGGGACAACGGCCGGGGCATCCCGGTCGACGTCGAGCCCAAGACCGGCCTGTCCGGTGTCGAGGTCGTGATGACCAAGCTGCACGCCGGCGGCAAGTTCGGCGGCGGCTCGTACGCCGCCTCCGGCGGTCTGCACGGCGTGGGCGCCTCCGTGGTGAACGCGCTCTCCGCCCGACTGGACGTCGAGGTGGACCGCAGCGGCAGCACCCACGCCATCAGCTTCCGGCGCGGCGTGCCCGGCGCCTTCGCGGGCGGCGGACCGGACGCCAAGTTCGAGACCGGCGGTCTGCGCAAGGGCAAGCGGATCCCCAAGACGCGCACCGGCACGCGCGTGCGCTACTGGGCCGACCGCCAGATCTTCCTCAAGGACGCCAAGCTCTCGCTGGAGCACCTCCACCAGCGCGCCCGGCAGACCGCCTTCCTCGTTCCCGGACTGACGATCGTCGTCCGGGACGAGTTCGGCCTCGGCGAGGGCGGCAGCAAGGGCGAGGAGTCGTTCCGCTTCGACGGCGGCATCAGCGAGTTCTGTGAGTACCTGGCGTCCGACAAGCCCGTCTGCGACATCCTCCGCTTCTCGGGACAGGGCACGTTCAGGGAGACCGTGCCGGTTCTCGACGAGCACGGCCAGATGACCCCCACCCAGGTCACCCGTGAACTCGGCGTCGACGTCGCCATGCGCTGGGGCACCGGCTACGACACGACCCTCAAGTCGTTCGTGAACATCATCGCCACCCCCAAGGGCGGCACCCACGTCGCGGGCTTCGAGCAGGCCGTGGCCTCCACCATGAACGAGGTGCTGCGCGCCAAGAAGATGCTGCGGGTAGCCGAGGACGACATCGTCAAGGACGACGCCCTCGAAGGCCTCACGGCCGTCGTCACCGTGCGTCTTGCCGAACCTCAGTTCGAAGGTCAGACCAAGGAGGTCCTCGGCACCTCCGCGGCCCGCCGCATCGTCGCGCAGGTGATCGCCAAGGAGCTCAAGGCGTTCCTGACCTCGGCCAAGCGTGACGCCGCCGCGCAGGCGCGGGTCGTCATGGAGAAGGCGGTCGCCGCCGCGCGTACGCGCATCGCCGCACGTCAGCACAAGGACGCGCAGCGGCGGAAGACCGCGCTGGAGTCGTCGTCGCTGCCCGCCAAGCTCGCCGACTGCCGCAGCGACGACGTGGAGCGCAGCGAGTTGTTCATCGTCGAGGGCGACTCGGCGCTCGGTACGGCCAAGCTCGCCCGGAACTCCGAGTTCCAGGCGCTGCTGCCGATCCGCGGCAAGATCCTCAACGTCCAGAAGTCGTCCGTGACCGACATGCTCAAGAACGCCGAGTGCGGCGCGATCATCCAGGTCATAGGAGCAGGGTCCGGGCGTACGTTCGATATCGACGCGGCGCGCTATGGCAAGATCATCATGATGACCGACGCCGATGTGGACGGGTCGCACATCCGGTGCCTGCTGCTCACCCTCTTCCAGCGGTACATGCGGCCGATGGTCGAGGCGGGACGGGTCTTCGCGGCCGTGCCGCCACTGCACCGGATCGAGCTGGTCCAGCCGAAGAAGGGGCAGGACAAGTACGTCTACACGTACTCGGACCGCGAGCTGCGCGACCGGCTGCTGGACTTCCAGAGCAAGGGCGTCCGGTACAAGGACTCCATCCAGCGTTACAAGGGCCTCGGCGAGATGGACGCGGACCAGCTGGCGGAGACGACGATGGATCCGCGCCACCGCACGCTGCGGCGGATCAACCTGTCGGACCTGGAGGCCGCCGAGCAGGTGTTCGACCTGCTGATGGGCAACGACGTCGCGCCGCGCAAGGAGTTCATCTCCAGCTCGGCGGCCACGCTGGACCGGTCGCGCATCGACGCGTAGCCGCCGCGCCGGCTTCGGCGGAGGGCGTCCGGGCCGGTCCCGGACGCCCTCCGCCTCCTGCGGGCCGCGGGTGCTTCGGGGGTGCTTGGCCCCTTCCGGGTGCCACCGGTGGGGAGCCTTGTCCGGGGTGGGGGAGGCTGGCCGGAGTTTCACCTGATGGGGTGAAGAATCGTGCAGAGGCGTGCCGGGGGTCTTTCCGCTCTGTCCATGCTTGGGCATGCAGTCAAGTACCGGCCGTCCCCGCCGACGCGGGGGTGGTTCTGAGAGCCCGGTTGAGCAGCACGAGGGGCACGCCCTCGCCCACGAGGACGTGCGGTTCGACGATCCCTGGTACGACGCGCTGGCCTCCGGCTGGGGGGAGCTGGACGGCACGGGCGGGCCCGCCCCGGTCGTGGCCGAGGCGCGCGAGAGCCGGGGCGGGGGCGCCGCGGAGGTCTACCTGGAGGTCCAGCGGAGCGCCGCGTTCCAGGAGGTGCGCAGCCGCTACCGCAGGTTCGTGATCCCGGGCGTCGCTCTCTTCTTCAGCTGGTACGTGGCGTACGTGGTGACGGCGACCACGGCACCGGGGCTGATGGCCCGCCCGGTGGCGGGCTCGGTGAACGTGGCGATGCTGGCGGGCCTCGGGCAGTTCCTCACGACGTTCCTGTTCACCTGGGCGTACGCGCGGCACGCCAGGCTGCGCCGGGACCGGGCGGCGCTCGATCTGCGCTGGGACACCCAGGAATTGACGCGTGGCCTCCGAGGGGGCGAGCGGTGACCGCCGACCATCAGCTGCTGGCGCTGCTGCTGTTCAGCCTGTTCGTGGCGGTCACGCTGGGCATCACCACGTGGGTCAGCCGTCATCGGCACGGCTCGGCGGAGGAGTTCTACGCCGGGGGCCGGTTGTTCTCGCCCATGGAGAATGGTTTTGCCATCGCGGGCGACTACATGTCCGCCGCGTCCTTCCTCGGGATCTCGGGGCTCATCGCGCTTTTCGGCTACGACGGGCTGCTCTACTCGGTCGGCTTCCTGGTCGCCTGGCTCGTGGTGCTGTTCCTGGTGGCCGAACTGGTGCGCAACTGCGGGCGGTTCACGCTCGCCGACGTGGTCGCGGCACGGATGAGCGAGCGGCCGGTGCGGATCGCCGCGGGAACCTCCTCGGTGACCGTGTCCGTTCTGTACCTGGTGGCGCAGATGGTGGGAGCGGGAACCCTCGTCGCGCTGCTGCTGGGAGGAGAGAGCGAGGCGGCGCAGGCCTGGACGGTCATCGGGGTCGGCGCGCTGATGGTCGTCTATGTGTCGATGGGAGGGATGCGGGCCACCACCTGGATCCAGATCGTGAAGGCGGTCCTGCTCATGGGCGGGGCGGTCGCGTTGACCGTGCTCGTCCTGGTGCGCTTCCACGGCGACTTCGACCAGTTGCTGAGGACGGCCGCCGAGCGCAGCGGACACGGCGACGCGTTCCTCGCGCCCGGGCTGAAGTACGGCGGTGACTGGGTCGCGCGCTTCGACTTCATCAGCCTCGGGCTCGCGCTGGTCCTGGGCACGGCCGGCCTGCCGCACATCCTGTCGCGCTTCTACACGGTGCCCACCGCACGGGCCGCGCGCCGCTCGGTGGTCTGGTCGATCGGTCTCATCGGCGGGTTCTATCTGATGACGATCGTGCTGGGCTTCGGCGCGGCGGCCGTGGTCGGCCCGGAGGCCGTACGGAGTTCCAACGCGGCCGGCAACACGGCGGTGCCGTTGCTGGCCCTCGATCTGGGCGGTGGCACGGACTCCACCGGCGGAACGGTTCTGTTCGCGATCGTCGCCGCCATCGCCTTCGCCACGATCCTCGCGGTCGTCGCCGGCATCACCCTCGCGTCGTCGGCGTCGGTCGCCCACGATCTGTACGCGTCGCTGCGGCGCAAGCGTTCGAAGCCGCGCAGCGAGGTCGCCGTGGCGCGCATGGCCGCCGTCGCCATCGGCATGATCGCGATCGGGCTCGGGCTGCTCGCCAAGGATCTCAACGTGGCCTTCCTCGTGGGCCTCGCCTTCGCGGTCGCCGCCTCCGCCAACCTGCCCGTGCTGCTGTACTCGCTGTTCTGGCGCGGCTTCACCACACGCGGCGCGGTCTGGTCCGTGTACGGCGGACTGGTCCCCTCCCTGGTTCTCGTGCTGCTGTCGCCCGTCGTGTCGGGCAGCGCCGACGCGCTGTTCCCCAGCCTCGATTTCCAGGTCTTCCCGCTGCAGAACCCCGGCCTCGTCTCCATCCCGCTGGGCTTCCTCGCGGGCTGGCTCGGCACGGTCATGTCGGCCGAGCCGCCGGACGCGGCCAGACACGCGGAGACCGAGGTGCGGTCGCTGACAGGCGCAGGGGCGGTGTGAGCGCGGCGACGCGTCATCCTGCCGGCACGGTGGTCGTCGCGCCTTCCTGCGGCTCGCGGGTGCTCAGGGGCGGGTCGCCCACTCGTAACGGTGCTCCGGGCGGCCGGCGTCACCGTACTTGAGGGTCAGCCGGGCGCGTCCCGTGCGTTCCAGGAGCTTCAGATAGCGCTGGGCGGTCTGACGGCTCAGTCCGGTCCGCTCGGCGATCTCCTGGGCGGACAGCGGCCCCTCGGCGGTCATCAGGGCGCGGCGCACCAGCTCGGTGGTGGTGGCCGAGTGGCCCTTGGGCAGGTCCGGCTCGCCCCCTGCGGAGAGAGCGCCGAAGATCCGGTCCACCTCCGCCTGTTCGGCCTCACCGCCGCCGTCCAGGGTGCGCCGCAGCTCCGCATACGCCTCCAGCTTGGCCCGCAGCCCGGCGAACGCGAACGGTTTGACCAGGTACTGGAGCGCGCCCTGGCGCATCGCGGCCTGGACGGTCGAGACGTCGCGGGCCGCCGTCACCATGATCACGTCACTCTGGTGGCCCCGGCGCCGCATCTCCTGGACCACCATGAGCCCCGTCTCGTCCGGCAGATAGTGGTCCAGCAGGACCAGGTCGACGTGCGGCAGCGTCTCCAGGCGGTGCAGCGCCTCGGCCGCGCTGTGGGCCACACCGGCGACGTGGAAACCGGCGACCTTCTCCACGTAGGCGGCGTTGACGCGGGCGACCCTGGTGTCGTCGTCCACGATCAGGACCTCGATCATCGCGGCTCCTTGTCGGCGGCGGTGCCGGCGGCTTCGGGCTCCCGTGCGGCGCCCGGCCGCCCCTCGTGGCCGGCGCCAGGCTCGTCCTGCCCCGCCGGTCCGTCCTCGGATGCCGGAGAGGCGGGTGCCCCGGAGGCGGGTGCCGGGGCGGACACCACAGTCACGAGACCGTGCTCCGCGAGTGCGTCGGGCAGGACGACCGTGAACTGCGCGCCGCCGCCCGCCGCCTCCGTGACCCGGGCGCTGCCTCCCTGCCGCTCGGCGAGCCGGCGTACCAGGGAGAGCCCGATGCCGCGCTCGCGATGGGCGGGCGGAGTCTTGGTGGACCAGCCCTCGGTGAAGATCAACTCCCTTTTGTCCGGCGGGACTCCGGGGCCCGTGTCGCGGACCCGGAGGATCGCCGTGCGTCCCTCGGTCCGCAGTTCGACCTCCACGCGCGCGTGCGGCGTGCCCGCGACGGCGTCCAGGGCGTTGTCGACGAGGTTCCCGACGACGGTGACGAGCCCCCGCGGGTCGATCAGCCGGTCCGGCAGCATGGTGCCGTCCGCGATCGACAGGGCGACCCCACGCTCGGCGGCGACGGTCGCCTTGCCCACCAGCACCGCGGCGAGCAGGGGATCGTGGATCTTCTCGGTGACCTGTTCGGCGGTGGCCCGGTGCTCGCCGACGACCTCGCCGACGAACTCCACGGCCTCGTCGTACATCTCCAGTTCGAGCAGGCCGAGGAGGGTGTGCATCCGGTTGGCGTGCTCGTGGTCCTGGGCGCGCAGGGCGTCCGTCAGGCCGCGCGTGGAGTCCAGCTCGCGCCCCAGCTGCTCCAGCTCGGTGCGGTCGCGCAGGGTGGCGACGGCGCCCCCGTCGTCCGTGGGCATACGGTTCGCGACCAGCACGCGCTGCCCGCGTACGGTCAGCAGATCGGTGCCCGTGACCCGCCCCGCCAGCACGTCCGTCGTACGGCCGGGGCCGAGCGCGTCGTCGAGTGAGCTGCCCACCGCCTCGTCGCCTATCCCGAGCAGCCGTCGCGCCTCGTCGTTCAGAAGGCGTACGCGTCCGGCGCGGTCCAGCGCCACCACGCCCTCCCGGATGCCGTGCAGCATCGCCTCGCGCTCCGCCAGCAGCCCCGCGATATCGGAGAAGGCCAGGTCACGGGTCTGGCGGTGAACCCGCCGCGAGATCAGATACGCGGCCAGCGCCCCGACCGCCATGGCCCCGCCGGCGTATGCCAGGAGCCCGGGGATCGCGTGGAACAGGCGGTCGCGCACGCTGTCGTACTCGATGCCCACCGAGACGGCGCCCACGATCGTCCCGTCGGCGTCGCGCAGCGGCACCTTGCCGCGGGCAGAGCGTCCCAGGGTCCCCGAGTCGATCTCCATGACGTCTTTCCCGGCAAGGGCGCGGCGCGGATCGGTCGAGACGAGCCCGCCGATCTCCGCCGGGTCGGGGTGCGACCAGCGCACGCCGCGCCGGTCCAGCACGACCACGTACTCGGCCCCGCTGGCCTTCCTGATCCGCTCGGCCTCGACCTGCACGGGACCGGTCACGGACGGCCGCGTCGACACCAGGTCCCGCGCCACCTGCGGCTGGGCCGCCGTGGTCTGCGCGATCGCGAGGGCGCGGCGCATCGCCTGGTCGTCCAGCTGCTGGCTGAGCGGCGCGAGGAACAGCCCGGTCGCGAGGACCGCGACACCGGCGGCGATCGCCACCTGCATCAGCAGGACCTGCGAGAACACCCGCCGCGGCATACCGAGCCGCAGGCGGCGCGCGGGGGGAGGGGGACTCATACCCATGACCGTACGTGGACGGAGTGGGCCGGTCGTAGTGGGGTGTGGCGCGGATCTCAGTACCGGGCGCTCGTACGGGGGCCGCCGCGGGCGTCGGCGCGGGTGCTGCGCTGGGATCCGCTAGAGCGCGACGGCCGCGGGCGACAGCTCGCGTACGGCCAGGACGTCCATGCACGCCGGGGAACCCAGCGGGGAGCCGCAGCTCTCCGGGCGGGGCGGCCGGGCAGGGCCCTGGGAGACGGCCACGGTCCAGCGGCGGCCGTCGGTGTGGGCGACGGTCACGTCCCAGTGGGGTGCCGTGCCGTCCGTGCGCAGGACGGTGAGCGTGTCGGCCGCGTCCTCGCCGGTCTCGGTGCGGACCGCCAGCTCGGCCGCCTGGCCGGGCCGCTCCCAGGCGGAACCGCCACGACATCCCTCGGTGACGATACGACCGTCCCGTACGCCCTGGAGGACCTCCTTGACGTGGTGGGCCTCCGCGCGGCCGTACACATAGCCGAAGGGGAGCACGAGCAGGGTGGGGGAGAAACGGTGACCACCCAGATGGGTGACCTCCCAGGTGCCCTCGACCCCCGAGGCGGCCAGTTCGGCGGCGAGCGGTCGGCCGAGGAGGGCGCAGCAGCGGTCGCGCTTGCCGTTGGTGCAGACGAGTGCGAGCGGGTCGCCGGTGTGCGGCCGCCCCCGCAGGACCGAGGCGAAGGTGCTGTGGTCACCTCGGCCGAGGGCGGTGAAGTCGAGTCCGAGCAGCTCGCGGGGGTCGGACGTCGTGGCGGTGTGCAGCCAGACGTTTCCGGGGACGGTGTGGGCCACGTACACGCGGCGCTCGCGGACCTCGCGGCGGTCGGCGTGGCGGCCGGGGCGCCGGATGAGCGCCACGCGTACGCCGGTGCCCTCCGCCGCGGCTTCGAGGGCGCGGCCGAGCGCGGGGGCCAGGTGGCTGGAGGTGAGCGCGTTGACGCCCCAGGGGCCGGGCTGTTCCAGCAGCAGCCATGTCCTCGCCGTGGCGGCGGTCCCGGCGAGAGGCTCGCCGAGAAGTCGGGACGCGGATGTGCACGTACTCACAGAGGTGAGCCTAACCTGACTTGCGTCCGCGTGACGTCCGGACGGGCCGAAGGAGTGCCGGCGGGGGTGCTGCGGGCGTGCTGCAGGCGCCACGGGCGTGCTGCAGGGGCTGCGCGAAAGGGACGGTTGTGCGAAGGAACGGCGGCGCGAGGGGCCCGCGCTGTAGTGCAGGCGAGCCCCCGTTCAGGATCAGGCGTCGGGGATGTCCGACTTTGCCCGGATGAGAGTGTCGCGGCTGATGACCACGATCCTCTCGTAGTCAGCGCGCGAGGCGTCGGCAGGAAGCTCGGGGTCGAGTTTCTCTGTCCGGTCGGTCCCGATCACTGCGAAGTTGCCATCCTGCAGTTCGAAGATGTCTGGGCATGTCTGCCCCGCGGCACTGCCCCTCTCCCGAGGGGACGCACCGATGCGGCGCACGATTTTCAACGGGTTCGATCCTTGGGTCATGAGTAGTGACAGCGATGTTGAGCGGCCCAAACTTAGCCTTATGAGGCGGGTTGATGCGCCCGCGTCCCAGGGGTGAGGGAGTGAAGGCGGTGGCAGGGGTCGCGCTGCGCGGAGCGAGCGCCGTGGGAATGCGGGACTCATTCGGCGGGCGGCTCGCCCACGACCCACCACTCGTCCGTGTTCGCTTCCTCCAGGTCGCTGATCAGGGCGTCGACCAGCCTGCCGATGTCCGACTCCTCCGAGCCCTCCTTCAGGCTCGACCGGTGATGACGCGTGGCGGCCCAGTAGTCGCGCATCAGGGCGCTCTGAAAGATGCCGCGCAGATGTCCGTACAGCTCCGCCCGGCTGAAGACACCCACCCGGTAGCCCTGGAGGACGTGTGTGTAGAGGAGGTTGGCGAAGAGGTACTGCCGCTGCCTGTCGGTGGACAGTTCCTCCTCGTAGGCGTTCAGGACGGGCAGCAGCGTCGGGTCCGCGGCCGCCTTCATGACCAGGTCGACGTTGTGCCGCTGATAGGCGATCAGGGCGGCGTGCCGCTGGGCCTCCTGCTCCAGCCGTTCCAGCCGGTCCAGGCGTCGAAGTACGGCACGGACGCGCCGCTCCACGGCGACCGCGCCCAGTGCTCCCACCGCGAAGGCGAGGCCCGCTGCTGCGGCGGGGCCGAGTCCCCGCGCCCCAGGATTCTGTGTGGTCATGTCAACCCCCGGTTCAGGCGGCCGTCCGCCGGTCGTCGGTGCGGGGCGACGGGATGGGACCGGCGAGCGCTGGGCGGCGCTTGCCGTCTCCCAGTGTCGCCGAGGGGCAGGGGTCGGCTGGGAGGCGGAGAGGAGGCGCACGGAAGGATGTGCGGGTCGCGCGGGTCGGCGCCATGCCCAACGTGTGCCCCTCGGGCGCCGCTGACAACGGCGTACTCCACGGGGCGTCCGGCCCCACTCGTATGCTGGGGCGGCCCGCAAGGAGGGCGCGGGAGCCGGGGTGTTCCGGCGGGAGCCGGTCCATGAGCCGGCCCTGTACGGTGGCCGGCCGCGAGCCGCGGCACGCAACGGTGGGAGAGAGGGCGCGCGTTGAGCCAGTCGTCGAGCCAGGGGTCGCACACGCGACCGGAGCCGGGTCACGGTACGCGTCCTGAGTCGACAGTCGGGGCTGAACCGGGGCTCGGCCCGGTGCCTGGGCTTGGGGTCGAGCCGGGAATCGGGCTTGGGCTGGCAAGCGGGCCTGAGTCGGCACTCGGGCTTGGGTCGGCAGCCGGGCTTGGGCCGACAACCGGGTCTGAGCCGGTGCCAGGACGCGGGCCGGAGCGGAGCCGGGGACCGGTGCCGAGCCCGGGACCGGGACAAGGGGCGAGTCCGGAACCGGGACAAGGGGCGAGTCCGGAACCGGGACAAGGGGCGAGTCCGGAACCGGGACAAGGGGCGAGTCCGCAGGGGGCGCGGGGTCTGGAAGGCTCGGATGGCCCGCAGAGTCCGCCGCAGATCCCGGTCGTCGTCCTCGCCGGGTTCCTCGGCTCCGGAAAGACCACGCTGCTCAACCACCTCCTCCACCGCAGCGGCGGCAGCCGTATCGGTGCCGTCGTCAACGACTTCGGGGCGATCGAGATCGACGCGATGGCGGTGGCCGGCGCACTCGGCGACTCCACCGTGTCGCTGGGCAACGGGTGCCTGTGCTGTGCCGTCGACGTCGGTGAACTGGACGAGTACCTGGAACGGCTGGCTGCTCCCGCCGCCGGGATCGACGTCATCGTCATCGAGGCGAGCGGGCTGGCCGAGCCGCAGGAACTCGTGCGGATGGTGCTGGCCAGCGAGAACCGCCGGGTGGTGTACGGCGGGCTCGTCGAGGTCGTGGACGCGGCCGAGTTCCCGGAGACCCGGCAGCGGCACCCCGAGATCGACCGGCACCTCGCCCTCGCCGACCTGGTGGTCGTCAACAAGCTCGACCGGACCGAGGACGGGGAGCGGATCCTGTCGCTCGTCCGCTCGCTCGCCGACCGCGCCGCCGTGGTGCCCGCCACCTACGGACGCGTCGACCCCGAGTTCCTGTTCGACTGTCGGCCCTCCGAGGAGCGCCTCGGCCAGCTCTCCTTCGACGACCTGAACCGGCACGACCACGACGGGCACGACGACCACGACGGGCACGACGACCACGACGACCGGGGCGGGCACGGCGGGCATCTGCACACCGGCTACGACAGCGTCGCCTTCGTCTCCGACGTGCCGCTAGACCCCCGGCGGCTCATGGAGTTCCTGGACGGGCGGGCGGAAGGGCTCTACCGGATCAAGGGGTACGTCGACTTCGGCCCGTACGACCCGCGCAATCGCTACGGCGTGCACGCCGTGGGGCGGTTCCTGCGGTTCTACCCCGAGCCCTGGCCCGCCGCCGACAGCGGACTCGGCGCACGGGGACTCGGAGCTCCCGGAACGGGCGGCCACGGCCTCGGTGAGGACCGCCGCCTCACGCAGCTCGTGCTCATCGGCGCCGGGATCGACGCCCCCGCCCTGCGCAAGGAGTTGGAGGCGTGCCGGAGGGACGACGACGCCCCGCACGCCGACGAGCACGGCATGTGGGGCGTCCTGCGCTACGTCCAGGAGGACGAGGCCGAAGAACCCGAGGCCTCCTACGACAGCCCGTGAGGCCCCGCGCTCACACCGGCCCCGCCACCGACGCCACCGTCTTGCCCAGGGACACGCCCGAGCCGTCGCGGCGCGGGTCCATCTCCGGGAGGTCGGCCGGTGTGCCGTTCTTCTGGGCGGCGCGGGCCGGAGCGGGGCCCGCCCAGGCGATGGAGAGGCAGTCCTCGCCCTTGAGGAACCGCTGGCAGCGGACGCCGCCCGTGGCGCGGCCCTTGCGGGGGTACTGGTCGAACGGGGTGAGCTTGGCGGTGGTCTGGACGGAGTCGTCGAGAGTGCCGCGGGAGCCCGCCACCGTGAAGACGACCGCATCGACGGCCGGGTCGATGGCGGTGAAGGAGATGACCTTCGCCCCCTCGGTGAGCTTGACGCCGGCCATACCGCCGGCCGGGCGGCCCTGCGGGCGGACCTGTGAGGCCTGGTAGCGCAGCAGCTGGGCGTCGTCCGTGATGAAGACCAGGTCCTCCTCGCCCGTGCGCAGCTCGACGGCACCGACGATCCGGTCGCCCTCCTTGAGCGTGATGACCTCCAGTTCCTCCTTGTTGGACGGGTAGTCGGGGACCACGCGCTTGACGACACCCTGCTCGGTGCCGACGGCCAGGCCGGGCGACGACTCGTCGAGCGTCATCAGGCAGACGAGCGTCTCGCCGTCCTGGAGGGTGAGGAACTCCGCGAGCGGGGCCCCGCCCGAGAGGTTGGGGGCCGCCGAGGTGTCCGGCAGCTGCGGCAGATCGACCACGTTCAGGCGCAGCAGACGGCCGGTGGAGGTCACCGCGCCCACCTCGCCCCGGGCCGTGGCCGGGACCGCCGAGACGATGACGTCGTGCTTGGTGCGCTTGCCGTCCTCGTCCGCCGCGAAGGGCTCGGTGTTTGCCGTACGGGCCAGCAGACCGGTCGACGACAGCAGCACCCGGCACGGGTCGTCCGCCACCTGGAGCGGGACCGCGGCCACCTGGGTGCCCGAGGACTCCAGCAGCACCGTACGGCGCTCGGTGCCGAACTTCTTGGCCACGGCGGCCAGTTCGCCGGAGACCAGCTTGCGCAGCTCCGCGTCCGACTCCAGGATGCGGGTCAGTTCGGCGATCTCGGCGTTGAGCCGCTCCTTCTCGGACTCCAGCTCGATGCGGTCGAACCGGGTGAGACGGCGCAGCGGGGTGTCGAGGATGTACTGCGTCTGGATGTCCGACAGCGCGAAGCGCTCCATCAGGCGGTCCTTGGCCTGGGCGGAGTTGTCGCTGGAGCGGATCAGCCGGATGACCTCGTCGATGTCCAGCAGGGCGGTGAGCAGGCCCTCGACCAGGTGCAGACGGTCGCGCTTCTTGCCGCGGCGGAACTCCGAGCGGCGCCGGACGACCTCGAAGCGGTGGTCGAGGTAGACCTCCAGCAGCTCCTTCAGACCCAGGGTGAGGGGCTGGCCGTCGACCAGGGCCACGTTGTTGATGCCGAAGGACTCTTCCATCGGCGTCAGCTTGTAGAGCTGCTCCAGGACGGCCTCCGGCACGAAGCCGTTCTTGATCTCGATGACCAGGCGCAGGCCGTGCGCGCGGTCCGTGAGGTCCTTGACGTCGGCGATGCCCTGCAGCTTCTTCGCCCCGACCAGGTCCTTGATCTTGGCGATCACCTTCTCCGGGCCGACGGTGAACGGCAGTTCGGTGACGATCAGGCCCTTGCGGCGGGCCGTCACGTTGTCCACCGTCACCGTGGCGCGGATCTTGAAGGTCCCGCGGCCCGTCGCGTACGCGTCCCTGATGCCGGAGAGGCCGACGATCCGGCCGCCGGTGGGCAGGTCGGGGCCCGGGACGTGCTTCATCAGCGTGTCGAGGTCGGCGTTCGGGTACCGGATGAGGTGGCGGGCGGCCGCGATGACCTCGCCCAGGTTGTGCGGCGGCATGTTGGTGGCCATGCCGACGGCGATGCCGGACGCGCCGTTGACCAGCAGGTTGGGGAAGGCGGCGGGCAGGGCCACCGGCTCCTGCTCCTGGCCGTCGTAGTTCGGGGAGAAGTCGACCGTGTTCTCCTCGATCGACTCCGTCATCAGGCTGGTCGCGTCGGCCATCCGGCACTCGGTGTACCGCATGGCGGCCGGCGGGTCGTCGTTGCCCAGCGAGCCGAAGTTGCCGTGGCCGTCGACCAGGGGGAGCCGCATCGAGAAGGGCTGGGCGAGGCGCACCAGGGCGTCGTAGATGGAGGAGTCGCCGTGGGGGTGGAGCTTGCCCATGACCTCGCCGACGACGCGGGCGCACTTCACATAGCCGCGGTCGGGGCGCAGGCCCATCTCGTTCATCTGGTAGACGATCCGGCGGTGCACCGGCTTGAGACCGTCGCGGGCGTCGGGCAGGGCTCGGGAGTAGATGACCGAGTACGCGTACTCCAGGAAGGAGCCCTGCATCTCGTCGACGACGTCGATGTCGAGGATCCGCTCCTCGAACGCGTCGTCGGGCGGCGGGGTCTTCGTGCTGCGGCGGGCCATCGCTGCCGGCTCCTCTTTTTCTGGTCGCTCACCTACGGGGCGCTCACGTCTCCGGCTCACTCTCGGCGAGACGTGAACGGGAACTGACGCGCACCATTGTGGACTGCCGCACTGACAACCCCGACACGACCCGGCGCCGACCGCCGGGCACGGCCGCGCGGGACCGCCACGTCAACTGCGTGCGCCGACCCTAACCAGTGAGCGCGGGCCGCAACCCCGGTCTCGCTCTCGGCGTACGGCGCCCGGGAACTTCTCCGGGGGTCCGCGCGCTTGCATACAGTGGCGGGACCGGCAGGAAAGAGCGGTTTCCGCGACGATTCCACGACGGACACGACCGCGGATCCCGCGCACACAGCACAGCGATCGAAGGGACGTATCGCCCATGGGTCACACGGCCACAGCCGAGGCCGGCTCCGAAGGCCTGACAGTGAGGGAGCACCGCCTGGACAACGGCCTGCGCGTGGTGCTCTCCGAGGACCACCTGACCCCGGTCGCCGCGGTGTGCCTCTGGTACGACGTCGGTTCGCGCCACGAGGTCGCGGGCCGTACGGGCCTCGCCCACCTCTTCGAGCACCTGATGTTCCAGGGCTCGGGCCAGGTGAAGGACAACGGCCACTTCGAGCTGGTCCAGGGTGCGGGCGGTTCGCTGAACGGCACCACCAGCTGGGAGCGCACCAACTACTTCGAGACCATGCCCACCCACCAGCTGGAGCTGGCGCTGTGGCTGGAGGCCGACCGCATGGGCAGCCTGCTGCTCGCGCTCGACCAGAAGAACCTGGACAACCAGCGGGCGGTCGTCAAGAACGAGCGCCGCCAGCGGTACGACAACGTGCCCTACGGCACCGCCTTCGAGAAGATCTTCCGACTGGCGTACCCCGAGGGCCACCCCTACCGGCACACGCCGATCGGCTCGATGGACGACCTGGAGGCCGCGAGCCTGGAGGACGCCCAGCAGTTCTTCCGGACCTACTACGCGCCCAACAACGCCGTCCTGTCGATCGTCGGCGACATCGACCCGGAGCAGACCCTCGCCTGGGTGGAGAAGTACTTCGGCTCGATCCCCGCGTACGACGGCAAGCCCGCGCCCCGTGACGGCGCGCTGCCGGACGTCATGGGTGAGCAGCTGCGCGAGGTGGTCGAGGAGAACGTGCCCGCGCGCGCGTTGATGGCCGCCTACCGGCTGCCGGAGGACGGCACGCGCGCGTGCGACGCGGCCGACCTGGCGCTCACCATCCTCGGCGGCGGCGAGTCCTCCCGCCTCTACAACCGTCTCGTGCGCCGTGACCGTACGGCCGTGACGGCCGGGTTCGGCCTGTTGCGGTTGGCCGGCGCGCCCTCCATGGCGTGGATGGACGTCAAGACCTCCGGTGACGTCGAGGTGCCGGTCATCGAGGCCGCCGTCGACGAGGAGCTCGCCCGGTTCGCCGCGGAGGGCCCCACGGCGGAGGAGATGGAGCGCGCCCAGGCCCAGTTGGAGCGCGAGTGGCTGGACCGGCTCGGCACGGTCGCGGGCCGTGCCGACGAACTGTGCCGCTACGCGGTCCTGTTCGGCGACCCGAAGCTCGCCCTCACCGCCGTCGACCGGGTCCTGGAGGTGACGGCCGACGAGGTCCAGGAGGTCGCCAAGGCCCGCCTGAGGCCCGACAACCGCGCGGTGCTCGTGTACGAGCCCGTCGCCGGCGAAGAGGACGCCGAAGAGGAGGCCACCGCGACGGAGGCCGCCGAGACCACCGACGAGAACGAGGAGTCGGCGAAGTGACCGAGCTCGCGAGCATGGAGTTCCACCCGCAGCCCCAGGCCGGCGACGCCCGCCCCTGGGCGTTCCCTGCGCCCGAGCGCGGCACCCTGGCCAACGGCCTGACCGTGCTGCACTGCCACCGCCCCGGCCAGCAGGTCGTCGCCGTCGAGGTCGTCCTCGACGCGCCCCTGGACGCGGAGCCGGAGGGCCTGGACGGCGTTGCCACCATCATGACGAGGGCGTTCTCCGAGGGCACCGACAAGCACACGGCCGAGGAGTTCGCCGCCGAGCTGGAGCGCTGCGGCGCCACCCTCGACTCGCACGCCGACCACCCCGGCGTACGCCTGTCCCTCGAAGTGCCCGTGTCGCGGCTGGAGAAGGCCCTGGGGCTGCTCGCCGACGCGCTGCGGGCCCCCGCGTTCGACGACGGCGAGATCGAGCGTCTGGTGGCCAACCGGCTCGACGAGATCCCCCACGAGACCGCCAACCCGGGCCGGCGGGCCGCCAAGGAGCTCTCCCGGCAGCTGTTCCCGGCCACGTCGCGCATGTCGCGGCCCCGCCAGGGCACCGAGGAGACCGTGGAGGGCATCGACTCCGCGGCCGTACGCGCCTTCTACGAGCGGCACGTGCGTCCCGCGACGGCCACCGCCGTGGTCGTCGGCGATCTCACCGGGGTCGACCTCGCCACCCTGCTCGGCGACACGCTGGGCGCCTGGACCGGCTCCCCGGCCAAGCCGAGCGCCGTACCGGCGGTGAGTGCCGACGACACCGGACGCGTGATCATCGTGGACCGCCCCGGCTCCGTGCAGACCCAGTTGCTCATCGGCCGGGTGGGCGCCGACCGGCACGACCGTGTGTGGCCGGCCCAGGTGCTCGGCACCTACTGCCTCGGCGGCACCCTCACCTCCCGTCTGGACCGCGTCCTGCGGGAGGAGAAGGGCTACACCTACGGGGTGCGCGCGTTCGGCCAGGTGCTGCGCTCCGCCCCCGACGGATCGGGTACGGCGATGCTGGCCATCAGCGGCTCCGTCGACACGCCCAACACCGGTCCGGCGCTGGACGACCTGTGGACGGTGCTGCGCACCCTGGCCGCCGAGGGGCTGACCGACGCCGAGCGTGATGTCGCCGTGCAGAACCTCGTGGGGGTCGCTCCCCTCAAGTTCGAGACGGCCGCGGCCGTGGCGGGCACGCTGGCCGACCAGGTCGAGCAGTACCTGCCGGACGACTACCAGTCGACGCTGTACCGCCAACTCGCCGCCACGGGCACGGTGGAGGCCACCGCGGCCGTTGTGAACGCCTTCCCGGTGGACCGCCTCGTCACCGTCCTCGTCGGGGACGCCGCGCAGATCGAGGAGCCGGTCAGGGCCCTCGGAATCGGCGAAGTCACCGTCGTACCGGCTGAGTAGGAAACGGACAGAACGACACGCACCAGTGAGGCCCTGGTGACGGAAGAGTCACCAGGGCCCACGTTTGTCCGTTTGATGGCGGAGGTTGTGTGTCTGACCTGTGGCGTAGTTAACAAATCCTGTGATCCGTTTGTTATTTCGAAGACGGCCCACTTAGCGTCGGTCCGGCTGTTCGTCAGATGTTCGCCGCAGCCGCGGCACCGGACAGTCATCGCCGAGTCCCGAGGTGCGAGCCTGGGGAGCCGGGGACCCACCGAAGTCCCTGGGGTGAATCGGGTGCCCTTCGCGAGCGACGCGAAACGGGGGGCAGCCGTAGGAGACCTTCCTGCTCCGAACCCGTCAGCTAACCCGGTAGGCGAGAAGGAAGGAAAGGACCAGCCACTTCATGGCGTTCACCCGCGCCCCTGGGAAGCACCGCCGCCCCGGCCGTGTGCAGCGCACGACCACGAGGAACGTGGGCGTCGCCGCTCTCACCACCACCGGTGTCATCGGCACCCTGGCCGGCCCCGCGCTCGCCGCGGAGGAGCCCGCCGTCGAGCAGACCGGCCTGAACCAGGTCATCGTCCTCGGTGACACGGTCGCCGACCAGGTCGACGCACAGGCCGCCGCCCAGCAGCAGGCCGCCGAGGTGGCCGAGGTCAAGAAGAAGGCGCAGGAGGAGGCCCGCAAGGCCGCCGCCGAGAAGGCCGAGCAGGAACGTGCCGTCGCCAAGGAGCGCGAGGAGATCAAGGCCCGCGCCGCCCGCGCGGCCGAGCGCGAGCGCCTCAACACCTACGTCTCGCCCATCAGCGGCTCCTACATCTCCACCGGCTACAAGGCCGGCGGCGCCGTCTGGTCCTCCGGCAGCCACACCGGCGTCGACTTCCACGCCGCCACCGGCACGGCCGTCCTGGCGGTCGGCTCCGGCACCGTCGTGGAGGCGGGCTGGGGCGGCGCGTACGGCAACAACATCGTCATCCGCATGACCGACGGCACGTACACCCAGTACGGCCACCTGTCGTCCATCGGCGTCTCCGTCGGCCAGACGGTCACCCCCGGCCAGCAGATCGGCCTCTCCGGGGCGACCGGCAACGTCACGGGCGCGCATCTGCACTTCGAGGCCCGCACGACGGCCGAGTACGGCTCGGACATCGACCCCGCCGCGTACCTGCGGTCGCACGGTGTGAACGTCTGACACCCGGCTCCACGCCTCCGACGAAGGCCCCGGCTCACGAGCCGGGGCTTTTCGCGTTGCGCGAACCTGTTGCGCGCACCTTCTGTCCAAAAAATATCCCTGGATTCCGGTCCGCCATCGGAAATTCCGTCCCGCTGCAATAGAGTCGCTGGAAGACACGTCAATCATCGACGTTTCACGGGGATTAAGGCGGAGGTCGGTCATGCGTATTCCGGCGCATTCGGTTTGCACGGCGATCCGGGACGACATCGTCGCGGGTGTCTACGAGCGCGGCGGCCGTCTCACCGAGGAACTGCTCGCCCGTCGGTACGGCGTCAGCCGGGTCCCCGTGCGTGAGGCGCTGCGCACGCTGGAGGCCGAGGGCTTCGTGGTGACCCGCCGCCACGCGGGCGCGTGCGTCGCCGAGCCGACCGAGCAGGAGGCCGCCGACCTGCTGGAGATGCGCATGCTGCTGGAGCCGCTGGGCGCCGCCCGGGCCGCCCAGCGGCGCACGGAGGCGCACCTCAAGGTGCTGCGCGGCCTCGTCAGGCTGGGCCAGGAGCGGGCCAGGAGGGGCACCAGCGAGGATCTGCGCTCCCTGGGCGGCTGGTTCCACGAGACGCTCGCACAGGCGTCCGGCAGCCCCGCCCTGACCTCGACACTCGCCCAGTTGCGGCACAAGATCGCCTGGATGTACGCGGTCGAGGCACCCGCCGACCCGGTGGAGTCCTGGGCGGAGCACGGCGGCATCGTGGACGCCGTCGCGCGCGGGGACGGCGACCGGGCCCGCACGATCACGTCCCTGCACACCGAGCGGGCCGCCGCCGCGCACCGGTTCCGATTTCCGGGCGGGGCCGGCGGGGCGGACCGGCCGGACCGTGTGAGGACTTCGCAACACCCCGTAAACACACCGAGCCTGCGGCATTAACACCGGAGCCGTATACAAAGAGGCAGGAATTCCGCGGGGCATTATTTCTGCTGCCCGCGGAAAGGTGACAGAACGAAAATGTGGAGGGCCCGCCCGATAAATCGGACGAGCCCTCCACATGTGTACGGCCGGCCTTTCGGGGCCTTTTCTGTTCGGGTCGGCCGGTCACCCGGTGGTTCAGACCGTCTCGGGGAGTTCTTCCAGCCCCTCGGCCACGAGCTTCGCCAGGCGGTCGAGGGCGGCGTCCGCACCCTCGGCCTCGGAGGCGAGCACGATCTCCTCGCCGCCCTGGGCGCCGAGGCCCAGGACCGCCAGCATGGAGGCCGCGTTGACGGGGTTCCCGTCGGCCTTGGCGATCGTCACGGGGATACCGGAGGCCGTGGTGGCCCGGACGAAGATGGATGCGGGTCGGGCGTGGAGGCCCTCGGCCCAGCCGACGTTGACGCGGCGCTCAGCCATGTGATGCTGCCCTTCAGGTGTCTCGGGTGGTGCAGAGTGGTCTGGACCGGGTTGTCTAGACCAGTTTCCCATATGGCGCGCGAGGGCGGAACGGGGCCCACGGCCTGGCCACGAACCGGCTCTCGCGCTTCTGTTGTGCTTCCCCAGACTGTCCCGCGCCGTAGCCGGACGCGAGCCGTACTCTGGGGCCCATGCAGACCTCGTCGGACCGGCACGAGTACCCCGCCCACTGGGAGGCCGACGTGGTGCTGCGCGACGGCGGCACCGCACGCGTCAGGCCCATCACCGTCGATGACGCCGAGCGTCTGGTCAGCTTCTACGAGCAGGTCTCGGACGAGTCGAAGTACTACCGCTTCTTCGCGCCGTACCCTCGCCTGTCCGCCAAGGACGTCCACCGCTTCACGCACCACGACTTCGTGGACCGGGTGGGGCTCGCCGCCACGGTCGGCGGCGAGTTCATCGCCACCGTACGCTACGACCGTATCGGCGCCGACGGAATGCCCGCGTCCGCCCCCGCCGACGAGGCGGAGGTCGCCTTCCTCGTCCAGGACGCCCACCAGGGCCGAGGCGTCGCCTCCGCCCTCCTCGAACACATCGCCGCCGTCGCCCGCGAGCGCGGCATCCGACGCTTCGCCGCCGAGGTGCTCCCCGCCAACAGCAAGATGATCAAGGTGTTCACCGACGCCGGGTACCAGCAGAGGCGCAGCTTCGAGGACGGCGTCGTCCGCCTGGAGTTCGGCCTGGAGCCCACCGACCGCTCCCTCGCCGTGCAGCGCGCCCGGGAGCAGCGGGCCGAGGCCAGATCCGTCCAGCGCCTGCTCGCCCCCGGCTCGGTCGCCGTCATCGGCGCCGGGCGCACGCCGGGGGGAGTGGGCCGAGGCGTCCTCGCCAACCTCCGGGCCGCGGGTTTCACCGGGCGGCTGTTCGCGGTGAACAGGGCCCTCGGCGAGGACGAGAAGGACCTCGACGGGGTGCCCGCACACCGGACCGTCACCGACATCGAGGGTCCCGTCGACCTCGCGGTCGTCGCCGTCCCCGCCGCACACGTCCCCGAGGTCGTCGCCGAGTGCGGCGCGCACGGCGTGCAGGGGCTCGTCGTCATCTCCGCCGGGTACGCCGAGAGCGGCCCCGACGGGCGCGAGCGCCAGCGCGAACTGGTGCGCCAGGCGCGCACGTACGGCATGCGCATCATCGGACCCAACGCCTTCGGGATCATCAACACCGCCCCGGACGTACGCCTCAACGCCTCGCTCGCCCCCGAGGCGCCGCGCTCCGGGCGCATCGGCCTCTTCGCCCAGTCCGGCGCCATCGGGATCGCGCTGTTGTCCCGGCTGCACCGGCGCGGGGGCGGGGTCACCGGTGTCACGGGCGTCTCCACGTTCGTGTCGTCCGGCAACCGTGCGGACGTCTCCGGGAACGACGTCCTGCAGTACTGGTACGAGGACCCGCACACCGATGTCGTCCTCATGTACCTGGAGTCCATCGGCAACCCGCGCAAGTTCACCCGTCTCGCCCGGCGTACGGCGGCGGTCAAGCCGCTCGTGGTGGTACAGGGGGCGCGCCACGGTTCCGCGCCCCAGGGGCACGCCGTCCGCGCCACCGAGCTGCCGCACACCACCGTGTCCGCGCTGCTGCGGCAGGCCGGGGTGATCCGGGTCGACACGATCACGGAACTGGTCGACGCGGGGCTGCTGCTGGCCCGGCAGCCGCTGCCGGCCGGGCCTCGGGTGGCGATCCTCGGGAACTCCGAGTCGCTGGGGATGCTCACCTACGACGCGTGCCTCTCCGAGGGGCTGCGGCCGCTCCCGCCGCTGGACCTGACGACCGCGGCCTCGGCGCGGGACTTCCACGCGGCCCTGGCGCGGGCGCTCGCCGACGACGCGTGCGACGCGGTGGTGGTGACGGCGATACCGACGCTGGGGGAGACGTCACCGGGGGACGCGGCCCTGGCCGGGGCGCTGCGGTCGGCCGCCGCCGCGAATCCCACCAAGCCGGTGCTCGTCGTGCACGTCGAGCTGGGCGGGCTGGCCGAGGCGCTGTCGGCCGCGGCCAGCACGGCACCGCAGGCCGTCGACCGGGCGCCCGGCACCGAGGGCCCCGCCCCCCAGCGCCGCGAACGACCGACGCCCGAGACGCCGGAGACGCCGGAGACGCCGGCAACGGGAGAGGCAGGAGCGGCAGCGACCGCCGCGACCGACCCCCTCGCCGACTCCGCCGACCCCGCCGACTCCCGGCTCATCCCCGCCTACCCGGCCGCCGAGCGGGCCGTCCGCGCGCTCTCCGAGGCCGTCCACTACGCGCAGTGGCGACGGGAGGCCGCGGAGCCGGGACGGGTGCCCGCGTACGAGGACATCGACGAGAAGGGGGCCGCCGAGCGGATCGACACACTGCTGTCCACGGGCGACCGGCTCACACTCGGTGCCGAGGAGGCGGGCGCGCTGCTCGGACGGTACGGCATCCGTCTGCGCCAGGCGCGGCCCGCCCCCACCCCCGACGAGGCCGCACGGGCGGCGCAGGCCATCGGCTACCCCGTCGCGCTGAAGACGACCGCACCCCACCTGCGGCACCGGGCCGACCTGGGCGGCGTCCGGCTGGACCTGGCGGACGAGGAGCAACTGCGCCGGGCGTACACGGAGCTGACCGAGCTGTTCGGGAGCCCCGGCGAACTGCGCCCGGTCGTGCAGGGCATGGCCCCGCGCGGGGTCGACACGATCGTCCGGGCCGTGGTGGACCCCGCCGCCGGCGCCGTGCTCTCGTTCGGGCTCGCGGGGCCCGCGTCGCAACTGCTCGGCGACATGGCGCACCGCCTGATTCCGGCCACCGAGCGGGACGCTGCCGCACTGGTCCGGTCGATCAGGACGGCGCCGCTCCTCTTCGGCTGGCGCGGCTCCGCCCCCGTCGACACGGACGCGCTGGAGGAGCTGCTGCTGCGCGTCTCCCGGCTGGTCGACGACCACCCCGAGGTCGTGGCGGTCTCCCTCGAACCCGTCGTCGTCGCCCCGCACGGCCTGAGCGTCCTCGGCGCCAGTGTCCGCCTCGCCCGTCCGCCGCTGCGCGACGACCTCGGCCCGAGGACGCTGCCGGTCTACTGAGGGACGCGCGCCACAGCGCCACAGCGCAGCGGCGACGGCGCGCGGACCGCGCACGGCCGGCGCGCGTTGTTCCGTCCACGACAGAACGGAGACGACAGAGCGGTCCCGCGCAGTCAGTGCGCCACCGTAGGATGGACATCATGGCCAAGACCAGTACGACGACCCAGGGGCTGCGTGCCGCGATCGAGCGCAGCGGCTACTACCCGGCCCTCGTGGCCGAGGCGGTGGAGGCCGCTGTCGGCGGCGAGGCCATCAAGTCGTACCTGGTCCACCAGGAGACGACATTCGACGCGAACGAGGTGCGGCGGCATGTCACCGTCCTCGTCCTCACGGGCAACCGCTTCATCGTGAGCCACACCGACGAGCAGGCCGCGGACACCACCTCGCCGACCCCGTACGCCACGACCTCGACCGAGTCGGTGAAGATCGGCCGGATCTCGTCGGTCGTGCTCAGCCGCGTCGTCGCCAACCCCGAGTCGTACACGCCGGGCACCCTGCCCCGCGAGGTCGTCCTGACCATCGGCTGGGGTGCCGTCTCCCGCATCGACCTGGAGCCCGCCGCCTGCGGCGACCCCAACTGCGAGGCGGACCACGGCTACACCGGCAGTTCGACGGCGGACGACCTCAGCCTGCGGGTCAGCGAGGCCGGGGACGGCCCGGAGACCGTGCGCCAGGCTCTCGCCTTCGCGCAGTCCCTCTCCGAGGCGACCGCGGACACCGCCCGCTGATGGCGCTGCCCACCTGGGACGACCCGGAACCCCTCGCCCTCGGCTCCGCCCCCGTCCCCGAGTACGGGGCCGGCTCGCTCGCCGATCTCCTGCCCACCCTCGCGGCGGGCATGGGGGTTCCCGGTACGACCGCGTCGATACCGGAGCTGACCGCGACCGACCGGGCCTGCGTGTTCCTCGTCGACGGCCTGGGCTGGGAACAGCTGAGGGCGCACCCGGACGAGGCGCCCTACCTGACCGCGCTGCTGGCGTCCTCGCGCGGCGGCACCGGCCGGCCCCTCACCGCGGGGTACCCCGCCACCACCGCGACCTCCCTCGCCTCCGTGGGCACCGGCCTGCCGCCGGGCGCACACGGACTGCCCGGCTACACGGTCCGCGACCCGCGGACCGGGGAGCTGATGAACCAGCTCCGCTGGCAGCCGTGGACGGCACCGAGGGTGTGGCAGCCGTACCCCACGGTCTTCCAGCTCGCCGACCGGGCGGGTGTGCACACCGCCCAGGTCACCTCCCCGGCCTTCCAGAACACCCCTCTCACCCAGATCGCGCTGAGCGGCGGCACCTTTCACGGCCGCCTCTCCGGCGACGACCGCATGGACGTGGCCGCGGAGCAACTGGCCGCCGGGGACCGCGCGCTGATCTACACGTACTACTCCGAACTGGACGGCGCGGGACACCGCTTCGGCGTCGACTCGGACGCCTGGCGCGGTCAGCTCATGCACGTCGACCGGCTGGTCCAGCGCCTGGCCGAGCAACTCCCGCCGCGTACCGCGCTGTACGTCACCGCCGACCACGGCATGCTCGACATCCCGTTCGACGAGCAGCACCGCATCGACTTCGACGCGGACTGGGAGCTGCGGGCCGGGGTCGCCCTGCTGGGCGGCGAGGGCCGGGCCCGTCACGTGTACGCCGTGCCGGGGGCGGAGGCGGACGTCCTGACCTGCTGGCGCGAGGTGCTGGGCGAGCAGTTCTGGATCGCCTCGCGCGACGAGGCGATCGCGGCGGGCTGGTTCGGACCGCGGATCGACGACCGTGTGTACGCCCGCATCGGCGACGTGGTCGCCGCGGCCCACGACGACGTCCTGATCACCGCCTCCGAGCGGGAGCCCAAGGAGTCGGCGATGGTCGGCAACCACGGCTCGATGACCCCCGCGGAACAACTGGTCCCGCTCCTCGAAGTACGCTCCTGAAGCCCTGCCCGCCGCACGTCCTGTCCGCCGCCCGGCCGCGCCCGTCGCCGCCCTCGCCGTCCATGCCGAAAGGTGCTCAACTCACCATGCCCGAGCTGGTGTTCTTCTCCGGAACCATGGACTGCGGGAAGTCGACGCTGGCCCTCCAGATAGAGCACAACCGTTCGGCGCGTGGCCTCCAGGGCATGATCTTCACGCGTGACGACCGCGCGGGCGAGGGCAAACTGTCCTCACGCCTCGGCCTGGTCACCGACGCCGTGGAGGTCGAGGACGGTCAGGACCTCTACGCGTACCTCGTCGACCACCTCTCCCAGGGCCGTCGCGCGGACTACGTGATCGCCGACGAGGCCCAGTTCCTCGCCCCCGAACAGATCGACCAACTCGCCCGCGTCGTGGACGACCTGAGCCTCGACGTGTACGCCTTCGGCATCACGACCGACTTCCGCTCCAAACTCTTCCCCGGCTCCCAGCGTCTGGTGGAGCTGGCCGACCGCGTCGAGGTCCTCCAGGTGGAGGCCCTGTGCTGGTGCGGCGCCCGCGCCACCCACAACGCCCGCACCATAGGCGGTCAGATGGTCGTCGAGGGCGCCCAGGTGGTCGTCGGCGACGTCAACCAGCCCGACGACATCGGCTACGAGGTCCTCTGCCGCCGGCACCACCGCCGGCGGATGACGGCGGCCTCGGCGCACGCGGGTGCCCTCGCCCCGGACGTCCTGCCCGTCGAGACGGTCTGACGGGACTGGGCGGGCGCCACCGGGAATCACCCGATCGGGCGAGGGACGGAGCGGGCGGTTCAGCGCTCCGTGTGCACCACGGCGAACTTCGCGCCCTCCGGATCGGCCACCGTGGCCACCGGACCGTGCGGGGTGTCGTGGGTGGGTTCGAGGACGCGCCCGCCGAGTTCGATGACACGGTTGGCGGCCTCGTCGGGGTCCGCCACCTCGAAGTAGGTCAGCCAGTGGGGACCCCGGTCCCGGGGGAGCGCGTCGCCGACACCGTGGATGCCGGCGACGGAGCGGCCCTCGACGCGCAGGGTGAGGTAGTCGTCGTCGGCCGAGACCAGGGGCTCCTCCTCGTAGCCGAACGTCGTCTCGTAGAACTTGGCGACCAGCGAGCTGTCGACGGTGAGGAGCTCGTCCCACGCCGGGGTGCCGGGCACTCCGCCGATGTCCGCGCCGAGGTGCTCCGCCGCCTGCCAGACGCCGAAGACGGCCCCCGCGGGATCGGAGGCGATCACCAGCCGGCCCGCCTCGCCCGCGTCCAGCGGACCCACGCCCACGGTGCCGCCGCAGTGCCGTACGGTCTCCGCCGTCCGGTCCGCGTCGTCCGAGGCGAAGTACGGCGTCCAGGCGACGGGGAGATGGCGGTCGGGCGGGAGCTGTCCGATGCCCGCCACCTGGCGCCCGTCGAGCAGTGCCCGTACGTACGGGCCGAGCTGCTGGGGGCCGGGCTGGAACTCCCAGCCGAACAGCGCCCCGTAGAAGTCCTGGGTCGTGGCCATCCCGTGCACCATCAGACTCACCCAGCAGGGCGTGCCCGGTGGATACACGGCGCCGCTCAGGCCGGCCGACCCCCGTGCCTCGGTCATCGTCACTCTCTCCTCGGCCCCTCGCGGTGGCCGTGTCCGTCCGCCCTCCGAACGCGTGTACCGCGTCCACGCGCGATCACGCCCCGTGCCGATGCTCGCACCACCCATGGCCTCCGGACCCGCGCCGCACCGCCGCGCGACGCGCCCGTGCGCGGGGGCGCCGGACGTCCGGCACCGGTCGCCGTCCGCTGCGCCGCCGTGCGAGGTCCCTCGGCTGTACGGCATGTGTCCGATCCCGTACGCCCGGTGATCGGCACCGCCCGGCGGGCAGAGTAGCCGGACCCGGGCGACGCGGCCACCCCGTACGCGAGGATGGAGCCATGAACGCCATCATCTCCGCCTCCGATCTCGCCGGCGAGCTGGCGGGCCCCCGGCCGCCGGTCCTCCTGGACGTCCGCTGGCAGCTGGGCGGCCCGAACCTGCGTCCCGAGTACGACAGGGCCCACATCCCGGGAGCCGTCTTCGTCGACCTGGACGCCGAGCTGGCCGGCCCGGCGGGGTCCGGCGGCCGTCACCCGCTGCCCGACACCGGTGCCTTCGGCGCGGCGATGCGGGCGGCCGGCGTCAGCGCCGACCGTCCCGTCGTCGTCTACGACGGCGGGCTCAACTGGGCCGCCGCGCGCGCGTGGTGGCTGCTCGGCTGGGCGGGGCACCCCTCGGTACGGGTCCTGGACGGCGGTCTGGAGGCCTGGGAGGGCCCGCTGACGGCCGAGGTCCCCGAGCCCGCGCCCGGCACCTTCGAGCCCGCCCCCGGCGCGCTGCCGCTGCTCGACGCGGACGGCGCCGCGGAGCTGGCCCGCACCGGACTCCTCCTGGACGCCCGGGCCGCCGAGCGCTACCGCGGTGACGTGGAGCCGATCGACCCGGTCGGCGGTCACATCCCGGGCGCGGTGTCGGCCCCCACCACGGAGAACGTGGCCGAATCCGGCCGCTTCCGGTCCGCCGCCGAACTCGCCGACCGCTTCAAGGGACTCGGCGCGAGGCCCGACGCCGAGGTCGGTGTGTACTGCGGCTCCGGCGTCTCCGGCGCCCACGAGGTGCTGGCCCTGGCCGTCGCCGGCATCCCGGCGGCCCTGTACGTGGGCTCGTGGTCGGAGTGGTCCCGGGACGGGAGCCGGCCGGTCGCGACGGGCCCCGATCCCCGGTGAGCGGGAGCTGACGGAATGCCGAGGGGCCCGCGTCTGAACGACGCGGGCCCCTCACCCGTATGAATAACCGATCCTGCACCAACAAAAAACACCATCGGACAGCATCGGCGACGACGCGGGCAGGACACCGCCGAAGACACAGACGAGGAGACCGATCCGCGGGACGACCGGTTCAACTCCCCACCGTCGTAGGGCCGCTACTCCTGCTTCTTGCGCCGCGTACCGAACACGATCTCGTCCCAGCTCGGCACCGCCGCGCGCCGTCCCGGGCGGACGCCGTCCGCCTCGGCCTGCCGGTCGGTGGCTCCGATCAGCCGGTCGCGGTGGCCGTTGACCGACCGCGGCATGAGGACGTCCGCGTAGGCGGAACCGGCCGAGGCCGCGGGGGCCGCGGACTCCTCCTCCGCCACCTCCTCGACGGAAGCGGACTCCTCCTGCGGTTCCACGGAGGGCATTTCGGGCACGACCAGGTCGCCCCGGTAGCTGGGGACGGCCTCCAGGATGCTGGTCAGCGAGTCGCGCTCGCTCACCAGATCCTCGTCGGACTCGGGCGGCCCCGGCAGGGCGGGACGTTCCGCCTGGCGGTCCAGGGGGCGGTCACGGGGCAGCCGGGCGATCCTCGGCACGAACGGGAAGCTCGGCTCGGGCGTCCCGAGGTCGTCGGATTCACCGATCAGCGAACGCGCCTCGTCGTCGACGGCCTGGACGAGCCGTCTGGGCGGGTCGTACGTCCAGCTCGCCGAGTGCGGTTCACCGGCGACGCAGTACACGAGCAGCACTTCCCAGGTGCCGTCGTCCCGGCGCCAGGAGTCCCACTGGACGGTGTCCTTCTCGGCGCCGCGCAGCAGCAGCCGCTCCTGGACGGCCTCGCCGAGCTGTGGTCCGGCCGCGTTCTCACCGGGGCGGCGGACCGGGGTCTTGCGAGCCCGCTCGGCCATGAAGGCACGCTCGGCGAGCACGGGGCCCTCGAACCGGCGTACCCGGTCGACGGGGATCCCGGCGAGCTGCGCGACCTCCTCGGCCGTGGCACCCGCGCGTATCCGCGCCTGGATGTCACGGGGGCGGAGATGGCTCTCCACCTCGATCTCGATCTGGCCGAGGCGAGGCCGGTCGCCGCGCACGGCGGCACGCAGCCGCTCGTCGATCGGCAGCGTGTACTCCGTGGAATCGGCAGCCTTGAGCACCAGCCGTGTGCCGTCATTGGAGACGGCCACGACACGCAGTTCGGGCATGGGGACCTCCCGGGTGGTGCCTGCCGACGTCACGTGCGTCGCTGCTTCCGCTAGTCGAGTGTTCCGCTAGTCGAGTGTGGCCTGCCCGGGTGCAGCCTGCCACAACCTTGCCGAGTTGCCCGGCGTGTCGGGCGTGAGCCCGAGGCTGCCGTTATGGCACGGTTATCAATTCGCAACGCTAAGTGACGAACCTCATCACCCTGTGCAACGATCCCCCTCCCGGTGGTCCTCGATGGCCCCGGACACCCTGGCGGGAGTCCGGACCCAGGGCTCGCAACAGTACTCCATTCGGGCCACTTGCGTGGATCGGCACGCCGCCCGAGTTCCTCGGAGAGACGTCAATCCGCCGTGGCAACAGACCTTTTCGTGACCTCGGGAGGGACGCGCGTCACATGACGGCCGGAACCGCCCGAGCGGTCAGGCGCCGAGCACCCGGCGCAAGTAGTCGTTCTGGAACCGCCGTTCGGGGTCGAGCCGGTCACGCAGCGCGGTGAACTCGCCGAACCGGGGGTAGACCTTGGCGAAGTAGTCCGTGTCGCGGGTGTGCACCTTGCCCCAGTGCGGCCGCCCCTCGTGCGCGGTGAAGATCCGCTCGGCGGCGGTGAAGTACGCCTGGTACGGCGTGCCCTTGAACATGTGGACCGCGACGTAGGCGCTCTCCCGCCCGGAGGCGGTGGAGAGCGTGATGTCGTCGGCCGGGGCGGTGCGCACCTCGACGGGGAAGCTGACCCGCAGCCTCGAACGGTCGACCATCGCCTTGAGTTCACGCAGCGTGTCCACCAGGGCCTCGCGCGGCACGGCGAACTCCATCTCCACGAACCGCACGCGGCGCGGGGAGGTGAAGACCTTGTAGGGGATGTCGGTGTAGGTCCGCGCGGACAGGGCGCGACTGGAGATCTGCGCGATCGTCGGAATGGTGGCGGGGACCGCCTGGCCCACCCAGTTGGCCACCTGGAAGACGCCGTTGGAGAGGAACTCGTCCTCGAACCAGCTGTTCAGCTGGGGTACGGGCTTCTCGGGGCCCGCGCTGCGGTTGTTGCGCTTGGTGTTGGTGTTGCCGGTGTGCGGGAACCAGTAGAACTCGAAGTGCTCGTTCTCGGCGTGCAGTTCGTCGAACTCGGCCATCACCTTCTCGAACGGCATCGGTTCCTCGCGTGCCGTGAGCAGGAAGATCGGCTCCACGGCGAAGGTGATCGCGGTGACGATGCCGAGGGCGCCGATGCCGACCCGGGCGGCGGCGAACACGTCGGGGTTCTCGGTCGGGGAGCAGGTGAGGACCGAGCCGTCCGCGGTGACCAGTTCGAGCCCGCGGATCTGGGCGGCGATCGAGGCCGAGTCCCGGCCGGTGCCGTGCGTTCCGGTGCTGGTGGCGCCCGAGACCGTCTGTTCCATGATGTCGCCCATGTTCGTGAGCGACAGTCCCTCGCGCGCGAGGGCCATGTTGAGCCGCTTGAGCGGGGTGCCGGCGGCGACCGTGACGGTCATGGCCTCACGGTCGATCCTGCGTATGCCCGTGAGCAGTTGGGGGCGGATCAGCACCCCGTCGGTCGCGGCCGCGGCAGTGAACGAGTGGCCCGTGCCGACGGCCTTCACCCGCAGGTCGTCCTCGGCGGCCCGTCGTACGGCCGCGGAGAGTTCCTCGACCGTGGCGGGAGTGACCTCCCGCACGGGCCGGGCGGTGACGTTCCCCGCCCAGTTACGCCACGTGCCGCTCTTGCCGATCACTGTGGTGCTCATGGGGCCCTCCCCGCCTAGGAGCCGGCCTGCGCAGCCGGCGGTACCCGAGGAAACCCACCGCGACCGCGACGGCCCCGGACGCCGCCGGGACCACGTACCCCGCCTTCGCCCCGGCGGCGTCGATCACCCAGCCGGAGACCGAGGAACCGAGCGCCACCCCGACCGCGAGCCCGGTGCCCACCCAGGTCATGCCCTCGGTCAGTTGCGTGCGTGGTACGTGCTCCTCGATCAGGGACATCGTCGTGATCATCGTGGGTGCGATGGACAGTCCGGCGACGAAGAGCGCCACGGCCAGGAACGGCAAGTTTCCGACCAGTAGGAGGGGGATCATACTCACGGCCATGGCGCACACGCCCAGCAGCCACCGCCGTTCCGCCGCCCCGGCGAAGCGGAGCAGCCCGAAGACGATGCCCGCGGCGCAGGACCCGGCCGCGTAGAGGGCCAGGACGACGCTCGCGGCGGCCTTGTGGCCCCGCTCCTCGGCGAAGGCCACGGTGACCACGTCGACGGCCCCGAAGATCGCTCCGGTGGCCACGAAGGTGGCCACCAGGACCTGCAGTCCGGGCGAACGCAGCGCCGAACGGCCCTTGTCGTGCCGCTCGCGCGGGTGCGGCGCCGGTTCGGTCGCCCGCTGGGCGGTGAGCCAGAAGACGCCGGCCGCGAGGAAGCAGGCGGCGAGCAGCGGGCCCGCCTCGGGGAACCACGCGGTGGACAGCCCGATGGAGATGATCGGCCCGAAGATGAAGCAGACCTCGTCGACGACCGACTCGAAGGAGTACGCGGTGTGCAGCCGCGGGGTGTCCCGGTACAGGGCCGCCCACCGCGCCCGGGTCATCGCGCCGAGACTCGGCACGCAGCCGATGCCGGCGGAGCAGACGTACAGCACCCAGTCCGGCCAGGAGTAGTGCGCGGCGCACAGCAGCGCGGCCGACGCGGTCAGTGCGACGAGCGTCGCCGGGCGCAGCACCCGCCGCTGTCCGTACTGGTCCACCAGCCGCGAGATCTGGGGGCCGAGCACGGCGGCGGACAGTGCGATGGTCGCCGACAGCGCGCCGGCCAGGCCGTACCGTCCGGTGAGCTGGGAGATCATCGTGACCACGCCGATGCCCATCATGGACAGCGGCATCCGCCCGAGCAGACCCGCGGCGGTGAAGCCCTTGGTGCCGGGGGCGGCGAACAGGGCGGTGTAGGGGCTGGGCACGGGGTCTCCGGTCGGTCCGGTAGGCGGAGGAGAGGCGTCCGCGTAAGGCGTGACTGCAGTTGATACAGCTTACGGGTGAGGTCACCCTAAGTCATCTCGGGTGTGGGCCGGGATCCCGCCCGCCGACGCCGGGTGGCAGGATCGAAGACATGCCACACGCGCACGACGCCACCCCCTACGACGCCCTGCTCCTGCTCTCGTTCGGCGGCCCGGAGGGCCCGGACGACGTGGTCCCGTTCCTGGAGAACGTGACACGGGGGCGCGGCATCCCCAAGGAACGCCTCAAGGAAGTCGGGCAGCACTACTTCCTGTTCGGCGGGGTCAGCCCCATCAACGACCAGAACCGCGCCCTGCTGGACGCGCTCCGCAAGGACTTCGCCGAGCACGGGCTGGACCTGCCGGTCTACTGGGGCAACCGCAACTGGGCGCCCTATCTGACCGACACGCTGCGTGAGATGGTCGCCGACGGCCGCCGCCGCGTCCTGGTCCTCGCCACCAGCGCGTACGCCTCGTACTCGGGCTGTCGCCAGTACCGCGAGAACCTCGCCGACTCGCTCGCCGCCCTGGAGGCCGAGGGCCTGGAGCCGCCGAGGGTCGACAAGATCCGGCACTACTTCAACCATCCGGGCTTCCTGGAGCCCATGATCGACGGCGTCCTGCGGTCGCTCGCCGACCTCCCCGAGGACGTGCGCGACGGCGCTCACCTCGCCTTCTGCACCCACTCCATCCCGACCGCCTCGGCCGACACCTCCGGCCCGGCCGAGGACCACGGGGACGGCGGCGCCTACGTCGCCGAGCATCTGGACGTCGCGCGGCTCATCGTCGACGCCGTCCGCGAGCGGACCGGAGTGGAGCACCCCTGGCAGCTCGTCTACCAGTCCCGCTCCGGCGCCCCGCACATCCCGTGGCTGGAGCCCGACATCTGCGACCACCTGGAGGAGCGGCACGCCTCCGGGGCCCCGGCCGTCGTGATGGCGCCCATCGGGTTCGTCTCGGACCACATGGAGGTCCTGTACGACCTCGACACCGAGGCCATGGCCAAGGGCCGGGAACTGGGGCTGCCGGTCCGCCGCTCCGCCACGGTGGGCGCCGATCCGCGGTTCGCCGCCGCCGTCCGGGACCTGGTCCTGGAGCGGGCGGCGGTCGAGCGCGGCGAGGACGCGGTCACCCCGTGCGCCCTGGGCGCGCTCGGCGCGAGCCACCAGCTGTGCCCGGTCGGCTGCTGCCCGGCCCGCGCCCCCCGGCCCGCCGCCGCGGGCGCCGACAGCCCGTACGCATGAGGAGCACCGTGACCGATCAGTCAGAGCACCCCGACGGCCTGCGGGCCGAACTGCTGGAGACCGCCCTGGAGGCGGCCCGTCGCGCGGGAGCCTTCCTGCGCGACGGCCGCCCCGCCGACCTGGGCGTCGCCGCCACCAAGTCCAGCGCGGTCGACGTCGTCACCGAGATGGACATCGCCTCCGAGAAGCTGATCACCGGCCTGCTGGCCGAGCGCAGGCCGCACGACGGCGTCCTCGGCGAGGAGGGCGCCAGCGTCGAGGGCACCAGCGGTGTCCAGTGGGTGATCGACCCCATCGACGGCACCGTCAACTACCTCTACGGGCTGCCCAGTTGGGCGGTGTCCATCGCAGCCCGGGTGGACGGCGAGACGGTCGTGGGCGTGGTCCACGCCCCGGAGCGCGGCGAGACCTTCCGGGCCGTCCTCGGCGAGGGCGCGTACCTGAACGACCGCCCCGCGCGCGTGCGCCCCGCCCCGGAGCTGGGGCTGGCCCTCGTCGGCACCGGGTTCGGCTACCGCGCCGAACGGCGGGCGCGGCAGGCCGACGTGCTGCGCGAGCTGATCCCGTACGTGCGGGACATCCGGCGGGGCGGCTCGGCCGCGATCGACCTGTGCGACGTGGCCGCGGGCCGCCTGGACGCCTACTACGAGCGGGGCCTCAACCCCTGGGACTACGCGGCGGGCGACCTCATCGCCCGGGAGGCGGGCGCCCTGACCGGCGGCCGCCCCTGCGAGCCCCTCTCGCCCGAGCTGACCGTCGCCGCCCCGCCCGGCCTCTTCGAGGCCCTCCAGACCCGCCTGGAGGACTTCGGCGCCTGGCACGACTGACCCGGACGAAAAAAGCAGCGGGCCCCCGCCCTGGATCCGGCGGGGGCCCGCTGTGGTGCGCGTGGGCCGGTCGGTGGGTCGGAAACCGGACGCCTAGGCGCCGACCTCCACGCCGTGGTCGGCGGCAAGGCGGCGCAGGTCGTCGAGCTCGCCCTGCTCCACCTCGGCGAGGAAGTCGTCGCCCTCGTCGCGAGCCCTGGTCAGGTCGGACTCGGTCGTCCTTATGCGCTGCAGAAGTCCTGCGGTGAATGCGTCCATGCTGCGCCCCCTCGTCCTGGGTCGTGGGTCGATGGCACGGGGGTGTGCCGTTCGGAGGGGCGATCACGTCTCCTGTGGATGCCCAGCGCTGCCCTGGCCGGGCGGCGACGGTGCCGGACACCCACGCCCGCTCCTGCGGAAAGCGGATTGCCGCGCACCGCATGGTGGTGCGGCACAAGCGGAGCGTGATCGCGGGGTGTAAAGCCGTCCTCCCCCCGGTCTCCCGGACGGAAACCTCGACCGCACGAAAAAATCCCGCGTTCCCCGCCGTGCGCCCACGGCCTTCCCGCCGGAGGGCCGCCTTACAGCCGACTTACGGCTGAAAAAGGCAGGATGGAGGTCACACACCCACGCACACCCCGCCCGTGTGCGCCTTCGGCGCGCTACGCGGGTGGACACAGGAAGGACAAGCGACGTGCGCGTACTCGTCGTCGAGGACGAGCAGCTGCTCGCCGATGCGGTGGCCACCGGACTGCGCCGGGAGGCCATGGCCGTCGACGTCGTGTACGACGGTGCGGCCGCCCTGGAACGCATCGGCGTCAACGACTACGACGTGGTCGTCCTCGACCGCGACCTCCCCCTCGTCCACGGCGACGACGTCTGCCGCAGACTCGTCGAGCTGGGCCTGCCCACGCGCGTGCTGATGCTGACCGCGTCCGGCGACGTCAGCGACCGCGTCGAGGGCCTGGAGATCGGCGCCGACGACTACCTCCCCAAGCCGTTCGCCTTCAGCGAGCTGATCGCGCGCGTACGGGCCCTCGGCCGGCGGACGAGCGTGCCGCTGCCGCCGGTCCTGGAGCGAGCCGGGATCAAGCTGGACCCCAACCGCCGCGAGGTCTTCCGCGACGGCAAGGAGGTCCAGCTCGCGCCGAAGGAGTTCGCGGTCCTGGAGGTGCTGATGCGCAGCGAGGGCGCCGTCGTCTCGGCGGAACAGCTCCTGGAGAAGGCCTGGGACGAGAACACCGACCCGTTCACCAACGTCGTACGGGTGACCGTCATGACGCTGCGCCGCAAGCTCGGCGAGCCCCCGGTCATCGTCACCGTGCCCGGCTCCGGCTACCGGATCTGATCCGCCGTGGCCCCCACCCCCACCCCGGCGCCGCCCCAGGCGCCCCCGAAGCCCACCTGGGACCCCCGGAGGGCGCAGAACCCGCTGCCCTGGCTGCGCCCGACCATCCGGATACGGCTCACGCTGCTGTACGGCGGCATGTTCCTGATCGCCGGGATCCTGCTGCTGTCGATCATCTATCTGCTCGCCGCCCAGGCCGTGAGCACCGGCAACACCCCGGTGTTCAAGATCGAGGGCGGCGACAACATCAGCGTCTCCAGCGCCCTGTGTCCCGCGGTCGACGCCAACACGGCCCCGACCAACCTCAAGCTCGACGACTTCAACGCGGCGATCTCCGCCTGCATCGACGACCAGCGGCAGAGGGCCCTGGACACCCTGCTCAGCCGTTCCCTGCTGGCCCTGCTCGGGCTTGCGGTGATCGCGTTCGCCTTCGGGTACGCGATGGCGGGCCGGGTGCTCGCGCCGCTCGGCCGGATCACCCGCACCGCGCGTGCGGTGGCCGGCTCGGACCTGTCGCGCCGCATCGAGCTGGACGGCCCGGACGACGAGCTGAAGGAGTTGGCGGACACCTTCGACGACATGCTGGAGCGGCTCCAGCGGGCCTTCACGGCCCAGCAGCGGTTCGTCGGCAACGCCTCGCACGAGCTGAGAACACCGCTGGCGATCAACCGCACGCTGCTGGAGGTGCATCTCTCCGATCCGGGCGCGCCGGCCGAGCTGCAGCAGCTGGGCAGGACGCTGCTGGCCACCAACGAGCGCAGTGAGCAGCTCGTCGAGGGCCTGCTGCTGCTCGCCCGCAGCGACAACCAGATCGTCGAGCGCAAGCCCGTGGACCTCGCCGAGGTCGCCTCCCAGGCCATCGACCAGGTGCGCTCCGAGGCGGACGCCAAGAAGGTGGAGATCCGCGGGGAGTGGGCCCCCGCGGTGGTCCAGGGCAATGGCGTGCTGCTGGAGCGGATCGCCCTGAACCTCGTCCAGAACGCCGTCCGGTACAACATGCCGGAGGGCGGCTGGGTGGAGGTCACCACGGAGCTGCAGCACGGGCAGGCGGTCCTGGTGGTCACGAACACCGGGCCCGTGGTCCCGGCGTACGAGATCGACAATCTTTTCGAGCCGTTCCGGCGGCTGCGTACGGAGCGCACGGGCAGTGACAAGGGCGTGGGCCTCGGCCTGTCGATCGTCCGGTCCGTGGCTCGCGCGCACGGCGGCCATATCGCCGCCCGGCCACGTGAGGGAGGCGGACTCGTGATGCGCGTGACCCTGCCCGTCTGAGAAAATGACCCCGGTTTCCTGGCCGTGTTCGCTTTGCGCGGAATTTCCGGGGTACCTGATCGATTCGGTCGTGCACGACCGATGTGTGATCGATCACAGGGGCGAATTCTCAGCCATCCACCGAGCGTGATCATGTGGCCGTCGGAAAGCCGGGATAATCCGGGTTTTCGGGGGTTGGGATCACGGGAAGTACATGCTGAAGCGCCTTTGATATGCAGCCTCAGGACCGTGTACGGTCCCGTTCGCCATCCAAGCCGATCACTCTTGAGGGGTCCGGTTGGGTGTCGATTGAGTAACAGACCTTGATGTGAGGCAAAATCTCCGCCTCAGGTCGGGCACAAGTCCGGCCTCTCACGCGTTACGTGCGCTGGAGACACCGCAGACACCCAGAGGGGGAGAGCGACATGGCAACGGATTACGACACCCCACGCAAGACCGACGACGACGTCGACTCGGACAGCCTGGAAGAACTCAAGGCTCGCCGGAACGACAAGTCGACGTCCGCCGTGGATGTAGACGAGTTCGAGGCCGCGGAAGGCCTGGAACTGCCCGGGGCCGACCTCTCGAACGAGGAGCTGGCCGTCCGGGTGCTGCCCAAGCAGCAGGACGAGTTCACCTGCATGAGCTGCTTCCTGGTGCACCACCGCAGCCAGCTGGCCCGCGAGAAGAACGGTCAGCCGATCTGCCGCGACTGCGACTGAGGCAGGGTCGGCCGTGACTGGCTCGACCCCTCCTTGGAAGCGCCGCTCCCGCAAGGGGGCGGACCCGGGGCCCGATGACGGCCCCGACGGCGTGCGTGAAGACGAGCGGGGCTCCTCCGACCAGGGAGCGGCCTCGCTCGAACGTGCGCCCGACATGGCGTCGGGGGGCGCCTTGGACGAGCAGGGGCGCCTGCCCGTACCGGTGGACGCTCCGGCGCCGGTCGCCACCCGGCGCGCGGCCGTCGTCCGCGCAGGACTCAAACAGGGCCTGAAGGTCGGGGCCCGCAAGAGCGGTGACCGGGCCAGAGCGGGGCTCGCGTACATCACCGACCGGATCATCGAGATCGCCCCGCGGATTCCCGTACGCGATCTCGCGGCCCTGCGTGCCCAGTTCCCGGGGCTGGGGCCCGAGCAGATCGCCGACAAGCTCGTCGCGGGGGCCGCCGGCGCGACCTCCACGGTGGGTGCCGGTGTCGGGGCCGCCGCGATGCTGCCGGCGCCGCCCGCCATGCCCGCGGAGCTGGCCGCCGAGATCACCGGGGTCGCCGCGATCGAGCTGAAGCTCATCGCCGAACTGCACGAGGTGTACGGGGCGCGGCCGCCGGGGAATCTGCGGCAGCGCAGCACCGCCTATCTGAACTCCTGGTCCTCGGAGCGCGGCATCGACGTGACCAGACCCTCCACGATCAACTCCGCGCTCGGCGGACAGATGAAGCGGCAGCTGCGGCAGCAGATCATGAAGCGGATGGTGCGGAACCTGCCGAACCTGATGCCGTTCCTGGTCGGCGCGGCCGTCGGGGCGGTCATGAACCACCGGGACACCAGACGCCTCGCGGAGCGGATCCGCAAGGACCTGCGGCGCACACAGGTGCCCTGGGAGGCACTGCCGGAGCTCCCGCCGCTGGAGAAGCCGGCCGACCCCCTGACGGTGGGGGAGCTGCCGAAGGAACTCGGCGGGGGCTGAGCGGGTGCGGGCGGGCACCGCCGGGACCGTGCCGTCGTGGCCCCGCCCAGCGAGGGCGGCCGTACTTCCGGCGGCGGCCGTCTCCCGGCGGTAGGAGTTCGGCGAGAAAGCGCCCCGCCGGAGCCCGCGGCGCGTTACGCGGTCGCCCTCGCCGCCTCCAGGGCGGCCACCAGACGCTCCGGTTCCCGCGTCGACAGGTACACGTACGGGGTCGGGTCGGCCGGGTCGGTGACCGGGACGCGCAGGGCGGTGGGAATGTAGGCGCGCAGGAGCATGAACGCGTGGGGGTTGGCCTTGTACGTGCGCCAGGCCTGGGCCTCCTCGCGGTCCAGGATCTCCGGCTCGCCCAGGGCGCTCACCGGGATCTTCGCCTCGCCCGCGATCAGGGAACCGCCGACGACGCGGATGCGGACCGAGCCGTAGGAGCTGGCGACGACCGCCGCGACCGCCGTGCCGCCGGCGAGCCCGCCCAGGAGGGGGAGGGTGCCGAAGGGCAGCAGGATGAGGGCCATCGAGACGCCGACCAGGAAGCACACGAGCCACCAGGTGCGGGGCGCGGTGAGGCGTTCTTCGTACGGCGGGGCGGGGAGCTGCATGGCGTCTAGCTTGGCACGGGCGCCCTCGGGCCCGGGAATGAGGGGCTTGCGAGGGGAAACCCTGCCCGCAGGGACGGTGGCCGGAGGCTGACGGGCGGGTAAGGTCTGCGCCTGTGAGAGGTACTTCCGCGGCCCTGCGACCCCCGGCGGACGCCAAGGCGCCCGTACGGCATCCCGATGCGCCCGCCCCCGGCGAGCCGCTCGGCGCGCACTACGGGCAGTGTTTCGGCTGTGGCGGTGAGCAGCCCCACGGGCTGCACCTGGAGGCGACGGCCGGTGAGGGCGTCACCCTCACCGCCGAGTTCACGGTGCGGCCCGCGCACCAGGGGGCGCCCGGCCTCGCGCACGGCGGGGTCCTGGCCACCGCCCTGGACGAGACCCTCGGCTCCCTCACCTGGCTGCTGCGCACCATCGCGGTGACCGGGCGGCTGGAGACGGACTTCCTGCGGCCCGTCCCCGTCGGCACCGTGCTGCATCTGCGGGCCGAGGCGACGGCGGTGGCGGGACGGAAGATCTTCGCGACGGCGGAAGGGCGCATCGGCGGCCCCGACGGTCCCCTGGCCGTCCGCGCCGACGCGCTGTTCGTCGAGGTCAAGGTCGACCACTTCATCGACCACGGGCGCAGCGAGGAGATCCAGGCGGCCATGAACGACCCGGACCAGGTCCGGCGGGCCCGCGCCTTCGAGGTGAACCCGTGAGCGACGGCCGTACCCCTCTGGACGTCCTGATCCGGCGCGTCGACCCCGAGGTGCCGTTGCCGGAGTACGCGCAGCCCGGTGATGCGGGAGCCGATCTGCGCACCACGCAGAGCCGGGAGTTGAAGCCCGGCGAACGGGCCGTACTGCCCACGGGAGTCTCCATCGCGCTCCCGGAGGGGTACGCGGCCTTCGTACACCCACGGTCCGGCCTCGCCGCCCGCTGCGGCGTCGCCCTGGTGAATGCCCCGGGGACGGTTGATGCCGGGTACCGTGGGGAGATCAAGGTGATCGTGGTGAATCTCGACCCGCATGAAGCCGTGCGGTTCGAGCGCTTCGACCGGATTGCCCAACTGGTCGTCCAGCAGGTCGAGAAGGTGCGCTTCCAGGAGGTGGCGGAGCTTCCCGACTCGGCGCGGGCCGAGGGGGGCTTCGGGTCCACCGGCGGTCATGCCGCCGTGGGCGGCACAACAAGCGGCACAACGGGTGGGAATCGATACGCTTCGGTCGTATCCGACCGGGAAGGACAGTGACGTGTTCGGACGTCGCAAGAAGAAGGGTTCCGCCGAGGACGCGGCGGACGCGGCGAGCGAGGCCGAGCAGGTCGACGGCGTCGCTGGGGACGTCGACACCGAGGCGGACGAGGTCGAGCGGGAGCGTGTGCGGCTCGAACCGGAGCCCCGCCCCGACGGGCCGTGGGACAGCACCGAGGTGCGCGAGCCCGGCGAGGGCCGGGTGGACCTCGGCGGCATCTTCGTGCCCGGAGTCGACGGCATGGAGCTGAGGGTCGAGGTCGCGGGTGACGCGATCGTCGCGGCGACCGTCGTGCTGCGCGACAGCGCGGTCCAGCTGCAGGCCTTCGCCGCGCCCAAGCGCGAGGGCATCTGGGGCGAGGTCCGCGAGGAGATCGCCTCCGGCATCACCCAGCAGGGCGGTGTCATCGACGAGGTCGAGGGCCCCCTCGGCTGGGAGCTGCGCGCCCAGGTTCCGGTCCAGCTGCCGGACGGCACCGGCGGCTTCCAGGTCGTGCGGTTCGTCGGTGTGGACGGGCCCCGCTGGTTCCTGCGCGGAGTCATCTCCGGCCGGGGCGCGGTGGAGCCGCAGACCGCCGGGCTGCTGGAACAGATCTTCCGGGACACGGTCGTCGTCCGCGGCGAGGGCCCCATGGCCCCGCGCGACCCGATCGTCCTGAAGCTGCCGAACGACGCGCAGATGGTCCCCGAGGGGGTCCAGCAGGACGAGCAGGGCGGTTCCCGCTTCTCCGGGGGCATGGGCCAGCTGCAGCGCGGACCGGAGATCACCGAGGTGCGCTGAGCCTTCGCCGCCCGCAAGACGGCCCACAGGCCGTGAAGGGGCCGTACTCCCTGGTGGAGTACGGCCCCTTCACCGTGCGCGGGCCGTCCGTCCGGGGCGCGTCAGGGTTGCGTCAAAGAGCGGCTCCGGCGCGTCTTCCGCCCTCTTTGCCGTGATTATTGGCCGTAGGGTCGACGCTGCGTAGGCGGCGGTCACGGGAAGACAATGGGGACATGGGACGCGGAAAGCTCCGGATCTACCTCGGCGCGGCACCGGGCGTCGGCAAGACGTACGCGATGCTGTCCGAGGCGCACCGCCGGATCGAACGCGGCACCGACTGCGTGGTGGCCTTCGTCGAGCACCACGGCCGCCCGCGTACCGAGGTGATGCTGCACGGTCTCGAACAGATCCCGCGCCGGGAGCTGGCGCACCGGGACGCGGTCTTCACCGAGATGGACGTGGACGCCGTCCTCGCCCGGCGACCGCGCGTGGCCCTGGTGGACGAGCTGGCCCACACCAACGTGCCCGGCTCCCGCAACGACCGGCGCTGGCAGGACGTCCAGGAACTGCTCGCGGCCGGCATCGACGTCGTGTCGACCGTCAACATCCAGCACCTGGAGTCCCTCGGTGACGTCGTCGAGTCGATCACGGGCGTCCGGCAGCGCGAGACCGTGCCGGACGAGGTGGTCCGGCGGGCCGACCAGATAGAGCTGGTCGACATGTCGCCGCAGGCGCTGCGGCGGCGGATGGCGCACGGCAACGTCTACCAGCCCGACAAGGTCGACGCCGCCCTGTCGAACTACTTCCGCCCCGGGAACCTGACCGCGCTGCGGGAGCTGGCGCTGCTGTGGGTGGCGGACCGGGTCGACGAGTACCTGAACGCCTACCGCAGCGAGCACCAGGTGTCGCGGATCTGGGGATCGCGCGAGCGGATCGTGGTCGGGCTGACCGGCGGCCCCGAGGGGCGGACCCTGATCCGGCGGGCCGCACGGCTCGCCGAGAAGGGCGCGGGCGGCGAGGTGATGGCCGTCTACATCGCCCGCAGCGACGGGCTGACCTCTGCCTCGCCCAAGGAACTCGCCGCCCAGCGCACCCTCGTCGAGGACCTCGGCGGCACCTTCCACCACGTCGTCGGCGACGACGTCCCCGCGGCGCTGCTGGCCTTCGCGCGCGGGGTCAACGCCACCCAGATCGTGCTCGGCGTCTCGCGGCGCAAGAGCTGGCAGTACGTGCTCGGACCGGGCGTCGGCGCGACCGTCGCCCGGAACTCCGGACCCGACCTGGACGTCCACCTCATCACCCACGACGAGGCGGGCAAGGGGCGCGGGCTGCCCGTCGCCCGGGGCGCCCGGCTGGGCCGGGGCCGGATGATCTGGGGCTGGTTGGTGGGGACGGCCGGACCGCTGCTGCTCGCGCTGGTGCTGGCCGGTTCCGCGACCGACCTGGGGCTCACCAACGACATGCTGCTCTTTCTGACGCTGACGGTCGCCGCGGCCCTGCTGGGCGGTCTGCTGCCCGCCCTGGCCGCCGCCGTGCTGGGGTCGCTGCTGCTCAACTGGTTCTTCACGCCGCCCGTCCACACGCTGACGGTCGACGACCCCACGAACATCGTCGCCATCGTGGTCTTCATAGGGGTCGCGGTGGCGGTGGCGTCCGTGGTGGACCTCGCGGCCCGGCGTACCCACCAGGCGGCCCGGCTGCGCGCCGAGTCGGAGATCCTCTCCTTCCTGGCGGGCAGTGTGCTGCGCGGCGAGACCAGCCTGGAGGCGCTGCTCGCAAGGGTCCGGGAGACCTTCGGGATGGAGTCGGTGGCGCTGCTGGAGCGCGGGAGCGACGTGGAGCCGTGGACCTGCGCGGGCAGCGTGGGGCCCGGGCGGGTGGAGCGCCCCGAGGCCGCCGACGTGGACATGCCGGTCGGCGACCACATGGCGCTCGCCCTCTCCGGGCGCGTCCTGCCCGCCGAGGACCGCCGGGTGCTGGCCGCGTTCGCCGCGCAGGCCGCCGTCGTCCTGGACCGGCGGCGCCTGCAGCAGGAGGCCGGCCAGGCCAGGGAACTCGCCGAGGGCAACCGCATCCGCACCGCGCTGCTCGCCGCCGTCAGCCACGATCTGCGCACCCCGCTGGCCGGGATCAAGGCCGCCGTCTCGTCCCTGCGCTCCGACGACGTGGCCTGGTCGCGGGAGGACGAGGCCGAGCTGCTCGCGGGCATCGAGGAGGGCGCCGACCGGCTCGACCATCTCGTGGGCAACCTCCTCGACATGTCCCGCCTGCAGACCGGCACCGTCAGCACGCTGATCCGTGAGATCGACCTCGACGAGGTGGTGCCGATGGCCCTGGGCGGGGTTCCCGAGGGCAGCGTCGGACTGGAGATCCCCGAGAGCCTGCCCATGGTCGCCGTGGACCCCGGGCTGCTGGAGCGGGCGGTCGCCAACATCGTCGAGAACGCCGTCAAGTACAGCCCGCCCGGCACGCCCGCCCAGGTCTCCGCCAGCGCCCTCGGCGGCCGCGTGGAGGTCCGGGTCACCGACCGGGGCCCCGGCGTCCCCGACGAGGCCAAGGACCGCATCTTCGCCCCCTTCCAGCGCCACGGGGACGCTCCGCGCGGGGCCGGCGTGGGCCTGGGCCTGGCGGTCGCCCGCGGCTTCGCCGAGGCGATGGGCGGCACCCTGGACGCCGAGGACACGCCGGGCGGGGGATTGACCATGGTCCTCACGGTGCGGGCCGTGGAGAAGGGTCCCGGGCCCGATACGCCCCCGTCGTCGGGCACCGGCCCGGCCGTGGACACGTCTACGTGGGCAGACGCCGTCCCGTCGGGGGGCACGGCCGCCGACGCACCGGTCGGCACGGCCGCATCGGCAGAGAGGCGGGGCAGATGACCCGGGTGCTCGTGGTCGACGACGAGCCGCAGATCGTGCGGGCGCTCGTGATCAACCTCAAGGCACGCTCGTACGAGGTGGACGCGGCCCACGACGGGGCGACCGCCCTCGCACTCGCCGCCGCGCGCCACCCCGACGTCGTGATCCTCGACCTCGGGCTGCCCGACATGGACGGCGTCGAGGTGATCGACGGGCTGCGGGGCTGGACCCGGGTGCCGATCATCGTGCTCTCCGCCCGCCACACCTCCGACGAGAAGGTCGAGGCCCTGGACGCCGGCGCCGACGACTACGTCACCAAACCCTTCGGCATGGACGAACTGCTCGCCCGGCTGCGCGCCGCCGTCCGGCGCGCCGAGCCCGTCGGGGGAGAGGAGGGCGACGTGATCGTGGAGACCGACGACTTCATCGTGGACCTGGCCGCGAAGAAGGTGAACCGGGACGGCAGGGACGTCCGGCTGACCCCCACCGAGTGGCACCTCCTGGAGGTACTGGTCCGCAACACCGGGCGCCTGGTCAGCCAGAAGCAGCTGCTCCAGGAGGTCTGGGGGCCGTCGTACGGGACGGAGACCAACTACCTCCGGGTCTACATGGCCCAGCTCCGGCGCAAGCTGGAGGGCGATCCGTCGCGGCCGAGGCACTTCATCACCGAGGCGGGGATGGGTTACCGCTTCGAGAAGTAGCCGGGGGTACGGCTTCGTCTGCGGGCCCCGGTACGCTTTTGTCATGAGTGCTGTTCCTCGTTCCGAGAAGCCGGCGGGCCGGTTCCGGCGCATGCTCGACCGGCTCTCCTCGTCGCAGACGGACCTGGAGTCGGAGGAGCTGCGCGAGGACGCGGACACCGCGGGCTGCACCCGCATATGTGACTGTCACGACCGACAGGTAGTGACGGTTACTGGTACCTTGCGCACGGTCACGCTGCGCCCCCGGGCCGGTGTCCCCGCCCTGGAGGCCGAGCTGTTCGACGGATCCGCCGCGCTGGACGTGGTGTGGCTGGGCAGGCGCTCCATCGTCGGGATAGAGCCGGGCCGCAGGCTGATCGCATCCGGCCGGGTCTCGATGAGCCGGGGCCGCAGAGTGCTGTTCAACCCGAAGTACGAACTCAGACCCCTCGGACGGGAGTAGCCGGTGACGTCGCTCGACAAGCCGACGGAAGACGCCCAGCGCGGCGTCCACGCACAGGGCGGACAGGACGGCTCGCAGGACTCCAGGGCGGTGACGGAGGCCGCGCTGTTCGAGGCGTTCGGTGGCGTGCGCGGCATGGTCGAGACCGTGCTCCCGGGCCTGCTCTTCGTCTCCATCTTCACGATCAACAAGAACCTGCACTTCGCGGCCCTCGCGGCCCTCGGCGTCTCCGTCCTGCTGGTCGTGGTGCGGCTCGTCATGAAGGACACCGTCAAGCACGCCTTCAGCGGTGTCTTCGGGGTCGCCTTCGGCGTGGTCTTCGCGATGATGACCGGCAACGCCAAGGACTTCTACCTGCCGGGCATGCTGTACACGCTGGGCCTCGGGCTCGCCTACATCATCACCACCCTGGCCGGGGTGCCGCTGATCGGCCTGATGCTCGGCCCGGTCTTCAAGGAGAACCTGTCCTGGCGGACGCGGAACCCCGGCCGCAAGAAGGCGTACGCCAAGGCGAGTTACGCGTGGGGGGCGATTCTGCTCGCCAAGTGCGCCATCCTCTTCCCGCTCTACTGGTGGGCCGACACCACCCAGTTGGGCTGGGTGCTCATCGCCCTGAAGATCCCGCCGTTCCTGCTCGCGGTCTGGCTGACCTGGATCTTCCTCGCGAAGGCTCCGGCGCCCATCGACGTGTTCGCGGAGATGGAGGCGGAGGAGCGCGCGGCGGAGGAGCGGAAGGCCGCCGCGCGGGCGGGCGACTAGGCACCCGGCGGTGGTGCGGGCCTCGCGGGGGCTGCGCCCCGGCCGCCTGCTCTCGGCCTGAACGGCCTCGTCCTCGAACGCCGAACGGGCTGAGGGTGCCTGGACCGGGCTGAACAGGGCGCAGGGACCGAAGGCGACGAAGACTTGGGGCGCCCGGAAATCTCCGGGCGCCCCGAGCTCGTATCGGACCCTGCTAGCTCGTCGCGTCCTCGCGGCGGACCGACAGCAGGTCCTCCAGCTGCTCCTCGCGGGCCTGGGCGGCCACGAACAGCAGTTCGTCACCCGCCTCCAGGGAGTCGTCCGGGGTGGGGGTGAGGACCCGGGTGCCCCGGATGATCGTGACCAGGGAGGTGTCCTCCGGCCACTCGACCTCGCCCACCTGCGTGCCGGCCAGCGCCGACTCGGGCGGCAGGGTCAGCTCGACCAGGTTCGCGTCGCCGTGGCTGAAGCGCAGGAGCCGGACCAGGTCACCGACGCTGACCGCCTCCTCGACCAGGGCCGACATCAGCCGCGGGGTCGACACGGCCACGTCCACGCCCCAGGACTCGTTGAACAGCCACTCGTTCTTGGGGTTGTTGACGCGGGCGACGACGCGCGGGACGCCGTACTCCGTCTTCGCCAGCAGCGAGACGACCAGGTTGACCTTGTCGTCGCCGGTCGCGGCGATGACGACGTTGCAGCGCTGGAGCGCCGCCTCGTCCAGGGAGGTGATCTCGCAGGCGTCGGCCAGCAGCCACTCCGCCTGGGGGACGCGCTCGACCGAGATCGCGGTCGGCGCCTTGTCGACGAGAAGGACCTCGTGACCGTTCTCCAGCAGTTCGCCCGCGATCGAGCGGCCGACCGCTCCGGCTCCGGCAATGGCGACCCTCATCAGTGACCGCCCTCCTCGTCGGGGCCCTCGGCGAAGGACGCCTCGACCTTCTCCACGTCGTCCGTCCGCATCATCACGTGCACGAGGTCGCCCTCCTGCAGCACCGTCTGGGAGGTCGGCAGAACCGCCTCGCCCAGGCGGGTGAGGAAGGCGACGCGGACGCCGGTCTCCTCCTGCATCTTGCTGATCTTGTGGCCCACCCAGGCCGACGAGGCGTGCACCTCGGCGAGCTGGACACCGCCGGTGGGGTCGCGCCACAGCGGCTCGGCCCCGGACGGCAGCAGCCGGCGGAGCATCTGGTCGGCGGTCCAGCGGACCGTGGCGACCGTCGGGATGCCCAGGCGCTGGTAGACCTCGGCGCGGCGGGGGTCGTAGATCCGCGCCGCCACGTTCTCGATGCCGAACATCTCGCGGGCGACGCGGGCGGCGATGATGTTCGAGTTGTCGCCGCTGGAGACGGCGGCGAACGCGCCCGCCTCCTCGATGCCCGCCTCGCGCAGGGTGTCGCGGTCGAAGCCGACCCCGGTGACGCGCCGGCCGCCGAAACCGGAGCCCAGACGACGGAAGGCCGTGGGGTCCTGGTCGATCACGGCGACCGTGTGCCCCTGTTGCTCCAGGGTCTGGGCGAGGGTGGAACCCACTCGCCCGCAGCCCATGATGACGATGTGCACGACCGTCCTTCCGGTGTCAATAGCTACTGTTCAGCCGAAACGTCGAAAACAGGGTCTCAGACCGTCGCCCAAGCTACACACGTGCGGTCCACCGGGGGCACCCCCGTGCAGACTCCGGTCACATCGTGGGACGACGCCGGCTGATCCGGCGGGCGCTGATCCCCGTCAGGACGCCGAGACCGAGTAGGGAGGCGAGAGCGCCGATCAGCTCCGCGGCCGCGGCCTGCATGGGATCTCCAGAGGGTGAGGTGGACGAGCACGTCACGGTGTTCGTCGTGGACACGGAGCACCACCGGCGGTCGGCAGCGCCTCCCGCAGGGCTGTGTGTCTGCACGGGATTCGTCATATGGACGTGAGGACGCCGTCCATGAGACCGGAGGATGCGTGACGTGACGCACTTCGCAGTCGTCCCGGGACGGATTTCACTCCGGGGCCCGCCGGGATTTCACCCGGATGTGCCCAGAACCAGCCGGGGCGCTTACGATCCTCTGCGTGTCCAAACTGACCGACGTGCCCAAACGGATCCTGATCGGGCGCGCCCTGCGCAGCGACCGGCTGGGCGAAACGCTCCTGCCGAAGCGCATCGCACTCCCCGTCTTCGCCTCCGACCCGCTCTCGTCCGTGGCGTACGCACCCGGAGAGGTGCTGCTGGTCCTCTCCATCGCGGGCGTGTCGGCCTATCACTTCAGCCCCTGGATCGCGGTCGCGGTCGTCGTGCTGATGTTCACCGTCGTGGCGTCCTACCGGCAGAACGTGCACGCGTACCCGAGCGGCGGCGGCGACTACGAGGTGGCGAACACCAACCTCGGCCCCAAGGCCGGCCTCACCGTCGCCAGCGCGCTCCTCGTCGACTACGTCCTCACCGTCGCCGTGTCGATCTCCTCGGGCGTGGAGAACCTCGGTTCGGCCATCCCCTTCTTCGTCGAGCACAAGGTGCTGTGCGCGATCGGCATCATCGTGCTGCTCACGCTGATGAACCTGCGCGGGGTGAAGGAGTCCGGGAAGCTTTTCGCCATCCCCACCTATGTCTTCGTCGTCGGTGTCTTCCTGATGATCGCCTGGGGCGCGTTCCGCGGGCTGGTCCTCGACGAGACCATGCGGGCGCCGACCGCCGACCTGGCGATCAAACCCGAACACCAGGGCCTCGCCGGCTTCGCGCTCGTCTTCCTGCTGCTGCGCGCGTTCTCCTCCGGCTGTGCCGCCCTCACCGGGGTCGAGGCCATCTCCAACGGTGTCCCCGCCTTCCGCAAGCCCAAGTCGAAGAACGCGGCCACCACGCTCGCCGCGATGGGCCTGCTCGCCGTCACCATGTTCTGCGGCATCATCGGCCTCGCCATGGCCACGAACGTGCGGATGGCGGAGAACCCGGCGAAGGACCTCTTCCGTGACGGCACCCCCGTCGGCGACTCCTACGTCCAGAACCCGGTGATCTCCCAGGTCGCCGCCGCCGTCTTCGGGGACGGCACGTTCCTCTTCGTGGTGCTCGCCGCCGCCACCGCCCTCGTGCTGTTCCTGGCCGCCAACACCGCCTACAACGGCTTCCCGCTGCTCGGCTCGATCCTCGCCCAGGACCGCTACCTCCCGCGTCAGCTGCACACCCGCGGCGACCGCCTCGCCTTCTCCAACGGCATCGTGCTCCTCGCGGGCGCCGCCGTGCTCCTGGTGTGGATCTACGGGGCCGACTCCACGCGCCTGATCCAGCTGTACATCGTGGGTGTGTTCGTCTCCTTCACGCTCAGCCAGACCGGCATGGTCCGGCACTGGAACCGCCATCTGCGTACCGAGAAGGACCCGGCCAAGCGGCGCCACATGGTCCGCTCGCGCGCGATCAACTCCTTCGGCGCGTTCTTCACCGGGCTGGTCCTGATCGTCGTCCTGGGCACCAAGTTCACGCACGGCGCCTGGGTGGCCCTGCTCGGCATGGTGATCTTCTACGCGACGATGACGGCGATCCGTAAGCACTACGACCGGGTCGCCGCGGAGATCGCCGCACCGGACGGCCCGAGCGACGACGTCGTCCGGCCGTCGAGGGTCCACTCCGTGGTGCTGATCTCCCGGATCCACCGCCCCACCCTGCGTGCTCTCGCCTACGCCAAGCTGATGCGCTCGCACGCCCTGGAAGCGCTCAGCGTCAACGTCGATCCGGCCGAGACCAAGGCGCTCCAGGAGGAGTGGACGCGGCGCGGCATCGACGTACCGCTGAAGGTCCTCGACTCGCCCTACCGTGAGGTCACCCGGCCGGTCATCGAGTACGTCAAGGGGCTGCGCAAGGAGTCGCCGCGCGACGCCGTGTCGGTGATCATCCCCGAGTACGTGGTCGGTCACTGGTACGAGCACCTGCTGCACAACCAGAGCGCGCTCCGGCTCAAGGGCCGGCTGCTGTTCACGCCCGGTGTCATGGTCACCTCCGTGCCCTACCAGCTGGAGTCCTCCGAGGTCGCCAAGCGGCGGGCGCGCAAGCGGCAGGAGTGGAGCGCGCCGGGTTCGGTACGGCGTGGACCGGCGCACGAGCGGCCCAAGGAGCCGTCGGCCAAGGCGTCGAGCAAGTCCTCGTCCTCGGGCAAGGGGCCGGGGGGCGGCAGCTGACGGGCGCCCGGCCCGGCGTTCGTGGTCGGCGGCCGGACGGCACCCACGTAGACTGGTGGGCTGTTGTCCGGCCGTCGTCGCGTTCCCCATCTTCTGGAGTCACCCCACCATGCAGGCAGAACCGAAGAAATCGCTGGTGGGAGAGGAGTACGAGGTCGAGGTCGGCCCCGTCGCCCACGGTGGCCACTGCATCGCGCGTACGTCCGAGGGCCAGGTCCTCTTCGTACGGCACGCGCTCCCCGGCGAGCGGGTCGTGGCGCGCGTGACCGACGGCGAGGAGGGTGCGCGTTTCCTGCGGGCGGACGCGGTCTCGGTCCTCACGGCCTCCAAGGACCGGGTCGAGGCCCCCTGCCCCTACGCCGGCCCCGGCCGCTGCGGCGGCTGCGACTGGCAGCACGCCAAGCCGGGTGCCCAGCGGCGCTTCAAGGGCGAGGTCATCGCCGAGCAGCTGCAGCGGCTCGCGGGCCTCACGCCCGAGGAGGCCGGCTGGGACGGCACGGTCATGCCGGCCGAGGGCGACAAGGTCCCGGCGGGCGAGGTCCCGGCCTGGCGCACGCGCGTGCAGTACGCGGTGGACGCCGACGGCCGGGCCGGACTGCGCAAGCACCGCTCGCACGAGGTCGAACCGATCGACCACTGCATGATCGCCGCGCCGGGCGTCTCCGAGCTGGGTATCGAGAAGCGCGACTGGGCGGGCATGGCCTCCATCGACGCGATCGCCGCCACCGGCTCGCAGGACCGCCAGGTGATCCTCGAACCCCGGCCGGGTGCGCGGCTGCCGCTGGTGGAGCTCGACAAGCCGGTGTCGGTGATGCGGGTCGAGGAGAAGGACGGGGGCGTGCACCGCGTGCACGGCCGCCCCTTCGTCCGCGAGCGCGCCGACGACCGCACGTACCGGGTCGGCAGCGGTGGTTTCTGGCAGGTCCACCCCAAGGCCGCGGACACTCTCGTCAAGGCCGTCATGCAGGGCCTGCTGCCGCGCAAGGGCGACATGGCGCTGGACCTCTACTGCGGGGTCGGCCTGTTCGCGGGCGCCCTCGCCGACCGCGTGGGCGACAAGGGCGCCGTCCTCGGTATCGAGTCCGGCAAACGCGCGGTCGAGGACGCGCGGCACAACCTCGCCGGCTTCGACCGGGTCCGCATCGAACAGGGCAAGGTCGAGGCGGTGCTGCCGCGCACCGGCATCGAAGAGGTCGATCTCATCGTCCTGGACCCGCCGCGCGCGGGCGCGGGCAAGAAGACCGTCCAGCAGATGGCGTCGCTGGGTGCGCGCCGCATCGCGTACGTGGCCTGCGACCCGGCGGCGCTGGCGCGGGATCTGGGGTACTTCAGGGAGGGCGGGTACCGGGCGCGGACGCTGCGGGCGTTCGATCTGTTTCCGATGACTCATCATGTGGAGTGCGTCGCGATCCTTGAGCCGGTGGCCAAGGGATCCTGAACTGCGGCTTCGGCATGAGCGGGTCGGATGAGCAACGGGCCCTGCTGTCAGCGAAGTTCGGGGCGATTCTGCCGCACCTCGATGAGCGGCAGCGTTGCCTGCCGATAGGGGCGGAGGCCAGGCCCTCGGCCACGGCGGGATCAGGGCAGTCGCCCGTGCCGCCGGTGTCAGGGAGCCCACAAGAACAGCGGCCGTGAATGGGAGCCGAGAGGCGAACCGGTGCGGGTCGACACCCACGACTTCCCCGACCGCGAGCTGGGCAGAGCGGTGCCCTACGGCCGACGTCGCCGCGAACACCGGCCTGGTCAATGTGGGCAACCGACCACGACACCGCCGCGTTCGCCGTCAGGTCGATCCGGCGCTGGTGGAACGGTGCCGGGCGGGCCGCCTGTCCGACGGCCGGCCGACTGCCGACCACCGTCGATGCGGGCGGCTCCGACGGGTATCGCACCCGCACGCGGAAGACCGAACTCGCCCGGTTCGCCGCGGAGGCCGGCCTGGCGGTCACCGTCTGCCACCTGCCTCCCGGTACTGCAACGTGGGACCGGATCGAGCACCGGCTGTTCTCCCACATCACGATGGACTGGCGGGGAAGGCCCCTGAACAGCCACGAAGTCATCGTCGAGAGCATCGCGGCGACCACCACCAGAACCGGACTGACCGTGCATGCCGAACTCGACACCAACCCGTACCCCACCGGCATCCAGGTCAGCGATGACGAGATCGCCGCCCTGCCGATCGCCCGGCACCGCTTCCGCGGCGACTGGAACTACACCCTCCGCCCCCAGCATCCGATGGACACGGCGAGGACCGACAGCACGTCAGACCAGGCCCCGGCGGGCAGACCGCCCCGCCTCACGCGGCTGGAGTTGCCACAGGCGTCGGCGGCCGTCGCGTGCGTCTGTTCGTCAGCCCCGTGATACGACTCGTGGCGCTCCGGATGCCGAGCGCACGGGCGTACGGGACGGGGACGGGCCGGGGTCCGGGGGGAGTCCCATGAGACGGGCGGCGGCCGACCTGGCGTCGTGGGTGAAGAGGGTGCAGGCCAGCCGGAGGGCCAGGAGTTCCCGGGACGGGGCAGGCGATGTCCTGGGCGTCAGTCGTTCGGGTTCACCATGCATGAGGCAAGCGTCGCCGGGGGCGGTGGAGAGGCGACGGAGTGCGGCTCCAGGCCCTCACTGCACCGACTCGTCGGGGCAGGGCGGCCGGGACGGGGAGCGGACCTCCCGCCCCCTCACGACGACGAGGCGAAGGTCCCGCAGGGCCGTGACGTCGTGCAGCGGGTCGCCCTCGACCGCGATGAGGTCGGCGCGCAGGCCGGGTGCGATCCGGCCGGTCAGGGTCTCGACGCGCAGGGCGCGGGCGGCGCGGGACGTAGCGGCCTCCAGGATCTCCGCGGGTGGCAGACCGAGCCGGGCCATGCCGATCAGACCCTCGACGTAGGCGTGGTGGGGCGCGCCGTCGGTGCCCGCGTCGGTGCCCGCGACGATGGGGACGCCCTGCCGGTACAGCGTCGGCAGGGCGGGCAGCGGGCCGGGGGCGAGCCGGTCCCAGCGCTCGGTGAAGCGCACGCTGATGGTCGGACACACGTGGACACCGCCTGCGGCGAGCCGACGTACGAGGCCGTGATCCGGGACGATCGCGCCGGACTCGTCGAGGAAGCTGCAGTGCTCGATGGTGTGCACCCCGGCTCTCAAGGACGCCGCTATCCCCGGCGTGCCGTGCGCGTGCGCGGCGACGGGGACACCCGACCGCGTCGCCTCATCGACGACAGCCGCGAGCTCCCGCTCCGTGAACTGCCCCTGGGACGAGGCCGATCCCCGCGTCAGCGCCCCGCCGGTGGCCATGATCTTGATGAGATCGACACCGGCCCCGGTCTGTTCCCGTACCGCCTGCCGCAGCGCCTGTTCACCGACGTGGGCTCCGCCCATGAACCAGCAGTGCCCGTCCGGTACGGTCAGCGGCGCTCCCGACACGACCAGTGCCGGCCCGGTGGCGAGGCCCGAGCGGATCGCGTCGCGCACGCGTACCCCAAGGCCCCCGGGCGCGCCGAGGTCCCGGGCGGTGGTCACGCCCGCGGACAGCAACTCGCCGGCGTTGCGCAGCATGAGCGCGTACAACTCATCCGAGGAGGCTGCCCGCATCCGGGCCATGGCGCCGGGCGCGCCGTCCAGCGCCAGATGGACGTGGCTGTCGATGAGCCCGGGCAGCAGCGTGAGCGGCCCGAGTTCCACATGCTCACTCCGTCGGCGCAGCTGCCACGGGACGTCCTGGGCGGGCCCCGCCCATCGGACCAGCTCCCCGTCCACGAGCACTCCGCCGTACCGGATGCATCTGCCCCGATCGCCGGTGATCAGCCGGTCCGCCGTGTAGTACCTGATCATGGATACTCGTCTCTGCCGGGGGCGCGCACCGGCAACCGGAGACCGCGCCCAGGATTTCGGGGGCGGGCGCTCCTGGCTTGGGACGCTCATGGACCGGGGCGGGACCGCGTTCCCTCCCCCCACCCCGGCCGACCGCCGTCAGTAGTTGCCCAGACCACCGCACACGTTCAGGGCCTGAGCCGTGATGGAGGCGGCGAGATCGTCGGCGAGGTAGCCGACCAGGCCCGCGACCTCCTCGGGGGTCGAGTAGCGGCCGAGGGGGATCTTCGCCTGGAACTTCGTCAGCACCTCGTCCTCCGTGGTGCCCCAGTGCGCCGCGTAGCCCTGGCGTACCCGGGCCGCCATCGGCGTCTCCACATAGCCGGGGCAGACGGCGTTCACGGTGATGCCGGATTGGGCGAGCTCCTTGCCGAGCGCCTTCGTGAAACCGATGACGCCGTGCTTCGACGCCGAGTACGGGGCGGCCAGTTCGACGCCCTGCTTGCCGCCGGTGGAGGCGATGTTGATGATGCGGCCGTGGCCGCGCTCCAGCATGCCGCCGCGCGACAGCACCTCGCGGGTGATACGGAAGACGCTGTTGAGGTTGGTCTCGATGACCGCCTCCCACAGCTCGTCGGGAAGTTCGGCGGTCACCCCGCCACCGCCGCGCCCCGCGTTGTTGACGAGGACGTGGAGGGGCCCGAAGCGGTCCACCGCGGAGCGGACCAGGCGCTGCACGTCCGACTTCGACGTGACGTCGGCGGCGATGCCGTCGGCCTCGAAGCCGCGGCCGCGCAGCTTGTCCACGACGGTGGCGACCGTCTCGCCGTCCCGGCCGCACAGGAACACCGCGTGCCCCCGCTCCGCGAGCAGTTCGGCGACAGCGAAGCCGATGCCGCTCGTGCCACCGGTGACCAGAGCCACCCGCCGCTGTCCGGCCTGCGCGTTCTCCTGCTGAGCGGTTGCTTCTGCCACGGCCATGCTGGGTCCTTTCGCCTTGACGTTCAGGGAGGTTCGGTGCGGTGCGCCCGCGTGGGTGGTTCAGTGCGCGGGCCGGTACAGCACCTGCCGCAGGGCGCGCTCGATCTCGGCCGCCGGGTCCGGATGTGTCCCCGTGCACCGCCACGCCACGAACCGGTCGGGCCGCACCAGGGTGGCCCCGTCGGCACCGATGCCGTAGGCGGCGGAGAACGCCCCGTCCGTATCGAGCAGTTCGGTGCCGGGACCGACCCGGTGCACGTGGATGGCGACGCCGAGCGCGTCGGCCGAGGCGGCGGCGCCCTCGGCCCACGCCGCGCCGTCCGGCCCGGTGAGCAGCACGAACGCGTGACCGAAGAGGGCGGTCGTCGAGGTGGTGGAGCCGTCCGACCGAGTGAGAGGGACGTACGGGGCGTGGGAACCGGGCCGGCCGGTGGGCCGGGCGGGGTTCTCGAACAGTTCGCCGTCGTCGTCGGGTTCGAGGAGCACGGCCCCCTTCGGGAAGCGGTAGCCGAACGCGACGACCGGCGGCGGCAATGCCACGGCCAGCGACTCGTCCGCGAGCTCGGGCGAGATACGGTCCACGAGGTTCGTGAACTGCTGCTCCACCAACTCCTCGGCGTACGGGCGGCGTTCGGCGTCGTGGCTGTCGAGCAGTGCCTCGCCCGCCGTGCCCCGCAGCACGGCCGCGAGCTTCCAGCCCAGGTACAGTCCGTCCAGATAGGCTGTGTTGCCGCCCATACCGCCGGTCGGCGGCATCACGTGCGCGGCGTCGCCGACGAGCAGCACACGACCCTCGCGGAAGCGTTCGGCGACCCCGCAGGAGATCTCCGTCTCGCTGATCTCCTCGATCTTCAGCGGGGTGTCCGGGATGCCGAGGTCGGAGCGGATCTGCGCGGCGACGGTGTCCTCGTTCGTCCACCAGCCGTCCGGCAGTTCGGGCGTGAGGTTGCGGAAGTACCCGTACAGGCCGGGCACCTCGGTGTTGAACAGGACCGCGCGACCCACGTGCAGCGCGGTGAACCGGCGGCCGTCCGCGGCGCCGTCCGTGTGGGACAGCGGCTCGCTCAGATCGGCCTCGAACAGGACGCGCAGCACCTTCCCGACCGTGCCCCGGCCGCGCACCGCGATGCCGAGGGACTGCCGGATGGCGCTACGCCAGCCGTCCGCCACCACCAGGTACCGCGCCCGGATCACCCGCCGCTCGCCGGTCTCGGTGTGCTCGGTGACCGCGGTGACCCCGTCGGCGTCCTGGGTGAGCGAGATCAGCCGGGTCGAGAAGCGCAGCCGCGCGCCGAGTTCCGCCGCTCGGTCGGCGAGCACGGCCTCCACCGCGGACTGGCTCGCGGTGCCCCAGTCCTCCGGGGACACATGCCGCATGCTCAGTTGGTCGCCGCTCATCAGCGTGCGCAGCACCGGGCCCGAGAGGGTCTTCGCGACGACCATGTGGAAGTCGCTGCGGTACGCGCGGCCCCGTTCCCGCACGGTCTCGGCGGCGCCCGCAATGGCCAGCGCCTCCATCGTGTGCGGGTACTGGCCGGTGGCCTTCACCGCGGTCGACGTGCTCGGGTGGCGCTCGACCACCAGCGCGGGTACGCCGTGCAGGCCGAGGAAGACGGCCGTGCTGAGGCCGCCGGGGCCCGCTCCGGCGACGAGGACGGGCACGGTCTCGTCGGGCTCGGATCCGGGCGCGGGCATCGGTGGGCCGGCCGGATCCGGCCGCTGTGCTCTCTGTGTCATGGTGACGGGCTCCCTCGGGGCTCAGGGGACGAGGACGACACGGCCCAGCTGGGTACGGCTCTCGATGACCCGGTGGGCCTCGGCCGCCTCGGTCAGCGGCAGCGTGGTATGCACGGCGACCCGCAGACCGCCCGACGCGACCAGCCGGACCAGCTCGGCGCGCGCCTCCGCCACCCGTACCGGGTCGGCCTTCGCCCAGGCGTCGAGCGAGGAGCCCACCACGTAGGTGAGGCCGAGGAGTTCGGTCATCGCCACCTTCGCGACCTCGCCGTCGGCGCCCGCGAAGCCGTAGTAGACGAGCCGCCCGTACGGCTTGAGCAGCTTCAGGCCGTCCTTGAACACGTCGCCCTCGACGCTGTCGAGCACCACGTCGACGCCCTGGCCGCCGATGAGTTCGCGGACCTTGTCCGCCCAGTCGGCCTGCCGGTAGTCGACGACGTCGTCGGCACCGTGCGCACGGACGAAGTCCGCCTTCGCGGGCGAGCCGACCGTGCCGATGACCCGGCCCGCGCCGCGCGCCTTCGCGAGCTGGGTGACGAGATGGCCGATCGCGCCGGCCGCGGCGTGCACGAGCACCGTGTCGCCCTTGGCGACCCGGGCCGCGTCGAGGACGCTCCAGGCGGTCTGCGCGGTGGAGCCGAGCGCGGTCGCGGTGGCCGCGTCGAGGTCCTCGGGTACGACGACGAGGCGTTCGGCGTCGACGACGACCGCGTCCGCGTACGCGGCGGGCACGCCGTACGCCACGACCCGGGTGCCGGGCGCGGGGCCCTCGGTGTCCGGGCCGAGCGCCTCGACCCGGCCCACCACGTCGCCGCCCGGGCGGCCGGGCAGCGGGGAGGGGAACGGGGCGGTGCCGCCGCGCAGTTGTGTCTCGATGAAGTTGACACCGACGGCCTCGGTGCGCAGCAACAGCTGACCGGGGCCGGGGGTGGGCACGGGTACGTCCTCGACGCGCAGGACGTCGGGGGAGCCGTGCTCGTCGTAGCTGATCAGTCGCATGGGAACCTCGCGGTGCGGTGACGGGAGTGGGCTTCGCGGGTACGGCGCGCCAAGGGCGTCCGGGGTCACATGGACAGGACGACCTTGCCGTTGACCTCGCGGGAGTACAGGGCGCCGATCGCGCGCTGCGGGTCGGTCCAGGGCATCAGCAGGCCCGGTTCGGCCACCAGCTTTCCGGCGGCGACCAGGTCCAGCAGGAGAGCCAGGTCGGCCGGTACGTCGCGCCGGGTGACCTCGTCGAGCAGGAACAGGTACTCGATGCGCACGCCCGGGCGGGCGTGGCCCCAGTCGGCGGGCAGGCGCAGCTCGGCGCGGACCGTGTTGCCGAAGACGGTCGCCACGCCGCCGCGGCGCAGGAGCCGGTATCCCGTGCTGAACACCTCGCCGCCGACACTGTCGACGAGGATGTCGACGGGGGTGGTGGGCGGCTCGTCGTAGCCGGCGACGACTTCGGCGCCGAAGTCGTCGAGCCCCTTGCCGCGGGCCGGGGAACCGACCCAGGCGGTGACCTCGCTGCCGCCCGCGCGGGCCAGTTGTACGGCCACGCGGCCGACTCCGCCGCTCGCGCCGGTGACGAGGGTGCGCCTGCCCAGGAGCCAGCCGGCCTTCCGGAGCGCGTAGAGGGCGGTGAGGCCGGCAACGGGGAGGGTGGCCGCGTCGGTGTCGGTGACGCCGTCCGGGATGACCGCCAGGCGGTCGGTGCGGACCGCGGCCAGTTCCGCCCAGGCGTTGTTCGCCGCAAGGCCGGTGACGCGGGCGCCCATGGGCGGGCCGCTGCCGTCGGACGCGGGGCGCAGGACCGTGCCGACGACGTCCAGCCCCAGGGAGGAACCGATCGGACGGCGGGCCGCGAGGAGGAGATCGGCCCTGTTCAGGGCCGTCGCGTGGACCTCGACAAGTGCCTCGTCCGGGCGGGGGCGGGGGTCGATTACGGACCGCAGCTCGACGGTGAGCGGATCCACGGCGGTGGTGACCAGAGCCTTCAACGTTTTCCTCGCGGGCAGACGGGTGCGGTGGGTTCTCCCAGGTATAGGCGGCGGCGCTGGATTCCTGGTCCAGCGGCCATGGGGCGGGCCGACACGGTGCCGGGCGCCGCTGCCGGCCGGCGGGGCAGAAGGAACCGGCCCGCCCCGGGGGATGAGGGGCGGGCCGGTATCGGGGGAGGGAGTGGTCAGGCAGGGGTGGATTGCGGGAGGGCGTCGGTGTCCTCGGTGGGCTGCTTCGGGGGTGCCTCCGCGCGGAAGGAGCCGGGGAGGGCCAGGGCCGCGAGGGCCGCGATCACGGTGAAGGCGATGATGACCCAGTACGAGCCGCCGTACGCCCCCGCGGGATGCCCGCCGGACGTGCCGAGTCGCTCCTGCAGGGTGATCGCGATGGCCGCGATGCCGAGCGCGCCGCCGATCTGGTTGAAGATGAACAGCGCGCTGGTGGCCCGGGGCGCGCTGGCCTCGCCGACGGCCTTGTACATGAAGGCCATCGTGCCGGGCGCGGTCAGACCGATGCCGTACCCGGTGAGGCCGAGGGCGACGGACAGCAACGCGGAGTTCGTGTCGGAACCGATCTGCGAGAAGGCGAGCGCACCGAGTGCGGTGACGAGCATGCCGACCGTGGAGGTGAGCCGCGCGGTGACCTTGTTCGCCGTCTTGCCGGAGGTGATCGCACCGGCGGCGCCGAGGATACCGGAGGGGATCAGCAGCAGACCGGCGTGCAGGGCGCCGAACCCGCGGGACTGCTGGTAGTACAGCGGGGTCAGGAGCAGCAGGGCGTTGGCGACGGCGCCGACGAAGAACATCGTGATGACGGCCATGGTGAAGCCGCGCTTGCCGAACATACGCAGGTCGATGAGCGGCGTGACCGAGGTGCGCAGCGCGTGCACCGCGTACCCGACGAGCAGCAGCACACCGGCGACGAAGGCGACGAGCACCTTCGGGGACGACGCGTCACCGGAGTGCGCGGCCGTCGTGAAGCCGTAGACCAGCGCGGCGAAACCGGGGGAGAGCAGCGCCAGGCCGAGGACGTCCAGGCGCTCCTCGGGGCGGCCGGCGTGCTGGTCGGCGGGCAGGGTGCGCAGCGCGAGCAGCAGGGCGATCAGACCGATGGGCAGGTTGATCAGGAACATCCAGCGCCAGCTCACGGCATCCACGAGGACGCCGCCGAGGACGGGGCCGAGGATCGGGCCGAGGGTGAGGGGCAGTGAGATGAGCGCCATGGCCTTGGCGACCCGCGCGGGGCCCGCGGTCGTGGCGAGGACGCTCTGCACGACGGGGACGATCATGCCGCCACCGAGGCCCTGGAGCACCCGGAACGCGATCAGCGACTCGATGGACCAGGCGAAGCCGCTCAGGACCGAGCCGAGCACGAACAGGGAGACGGCGGCGAGCCACATCGTCCGGCCGCCGAAGCGGTCGACGGCCCAGCCCGCGAACGGTGTGGCGACGGCGACGGCGAGCAGGTAACCGGCGGTCACCCACTGCACGGTCGCGAGCGGCGAGCCGAACTCGCCGCTGAGCGTCTTCACGCCGACGTTGACGATCGTCTCGTCGAGCAGCGCCATCAGCAGCGCGAGCAGCAGGACAGCGGCCATGCGCATGAACGCCGGGTCGAGTTTGTCGTTTACCTCGGCGGCACTCTCCGCCGCCGCTGGAGCGGTCTGCGAGGGATCGGGTGTCGTATCGGGTGCCGTGGACGATTCGGGAGTTCCGCGTGTCATGCGTACCGCCTGGGGTCGATGCAGTCGGGGACGGGCGCGGAACGACACCGCGCTCAGTGCGCTCACCACACTAGAGGTAAATGCAGGCGCCTGCATCTAATTTTCGGACAGATCTCTGCTTGCCTTGCTGATGATTGGTCCACTGGGGCAGGCTGTGAGGGAAAGCGCTTGGAAAATGCATGCGTAGACATGGTTTATGCATGGAGTTAGTTATAGTGGAGGGGGAGCGAACGAAGGGGAGGCGGACATGTCGGCCGATGACCGTGGAGGGCGTCCCGGTGAGTTCGACCTGTGGCGCCGGATGACGCTGATGGTCGGTCAGCTCAATCAGTCGCTGGAGAGGATGCTCGCGAGCGAGCACCAGATCTCGCTGCCCGAGCTGATGGTGCTGATCGAGCTGCGGCACGGTCACGAGCGCGGCACCCGGGTGCAGGAGCTGTCCACCGCGGTCGGGCTCGATCAGTCGTCCATGAGCCGGCTCGTCACCCGCCTGGAGAACAAGGGCCTCACGACCCGGGTTTCCTGCGAGCACGACCGTCGCGGCGTGTACTGCATGCTGACGCCCGCGGGCGCCGAGCGCGGTGAGCAGGCCGAGGCCCGCTGCCGTGAGGAGCTGACCGGACTGCTCGACGTCGCGTCGTTCGACGACCGTTGGGCATCCCTCGTCTCCCGCTTCCGGCACACCGCGGCGGGAGCCGCCACCCCTTAAGCGCCTCACCCCCTCCTTTCGGCCCTGTCCGTGAAGGAGACCAGCGTGAAACTGTCCGTCCTGGACCAGTCCGTCGTGCCGGAGGGATCCACCCCGGCCACCGCCCTGCACAACTCCCTGAACCTGGCACGTCTCGCGGACCGGCTCGGCTACCACCGTTACTGGTTCGCCGAGCATCACGCCACGCCCTCCTTCGCGAGCCCCGCCCCGGAGATCATGGCCGCCAGGGTCGCCGCCGAGACGCACCGCATCCGGGTCGGCTCCGGCGGGGTGCTGCTGCCGCACTACAGCCCGCTGAAGGTCGCCGAGGTGTTCCGGGTCCTCGGTGCGCTCTCGCCCGGCCGGATCGACCTCGGTGTAGGCCGCGGTATCGGCGCCGGGAGCATCGAGGCGCACGCGCTCGCCCCGGGTACCTCCGGAGGTGGGGACGACGGGGACTTCCCCGGCAAGCTCGCCGAACTTCTCGCCTTCCTGCACGGCGGCTTCCCCGAGGGGCACCCGTACGGGCGCATCCAGCTCATGCCCACCGCGGGCGCGCCCGAGGTGTGGCTCCTGGTCGCCAGCCCGCAGAGCGCCGAACTGGCCGCCCGGCTCGGGCTGCCCGTGTCCATAGCGCACTTCGGCCGGCCGCAGGTCACCCGCTCCGTCGTCGAGGCGTACCGCGGCGCCTTCGACAGTCACGACGGGTCGCGGCCGCGTGTGCAGATCGGTATCGGCGTGTACTGCGGGCCCACGGAGGAGGAGGCCCGGCGGGTCTTCGCCAGTCAGCGGCTGTTCCGGCTGCGCATGGGCCGTGGGCTGCTGCTGCCGCTGCCGTCGCCGGAGGCCGCGCTCGACGGCCTGCGCGGCGAGGCGGAACCACTCGCGGACGAGGTGGCCGAGTGGCCGAGGTGTGTGGTCGGCGATCCGGACCATGTCCACAAGGAGCTCACGTCCATGACCGAGGCGCTGGAGATCGACGAGTTCATGGTGCTCTCCACGATCCACTCCCCCCGGGATCGCATGCGTTCCTACGAACTGCTCGCGCGGCGCTTCGGGCTGACCGAGGAGGGCGGCGGCGACCGCGCCGCGTGACGCGAAGGCGGACGGCCGACCGAAGAATGTCCTGAACCATATGGCACACCGGCTCGCTGAATGTGGCCTGGATCACACGACGGCGGCCCCTTGCGCAAGCACGTTCTACTGTGGCGCTGTGCACGGCTGACCGTGTACAGGGGGACCGACGGGGCAGGTGTGCGCTTGAATGGGGAACTCGCTTCGATCTACGACTTCCGGATACTCGGGCCCCTGGCGGTCCGCGCAGGGGGAAGAGAACTGACCGTCTCGTCCCCCAAACAGCGGGTGCTCCTCGCGTCCCTGCTGCTGCGGGCCGACCGGGTGGTCACATCCGACGAACTCATCCGAAGGCTCTGGGACGACCGGCCACCACGAGACACCCGCGCCGCGCTGCACGTCCACACCACCCGGCTGCGGGCACTGCTGCGCGAGTCACTGGACGTCGGCGACCCTCCGGTCATCGAGACCCACCCGGGCGGCTACCGGCTCGCGATGGATCCGGCCGCCCTCGACCTCACCCGCTACCGGAAGGCCGCCGACGAGGCCCGCCTCGCCCGCGGCCGAGGGGACACCGCCCGGGAACTGGACGCCCTGGAACGAGCACTCACCGAATGGCGCGGCGACCCCTTCGAGACCGTGCCCTCCGCGTCGCTCCAGACCGAGGCCGTACCGCAGCTCGCCGAGGAACGCCTCACGCTCGTCGAACGGCGCTTCGCGCTCGTCCTCGACCTCGGCGGCAGTGCCGACATCATCCCGCAGCTTCGCGCGCTCGCAGCCGAACACCCGGTGCGGGAACGGCTTCGCGAGTACCTGATGCGGGCTCTGCACCGCACCGGGCAGGTCGCCGCGGCGCTGGAGGAGTATCGGGACTACTACCGGATGCTCGACCGCGAACTCGGACTCCCTCCGGGGCAGGAACTCCAGGAGCTGCACCGGCAGCTGCTCGCCGAGACCGGCGAGCTCCACACCCCCCAGGCCGGACCCTCGGGCCGCCGCGCGTACGCGGTGCGTGAGGTGCACCGAACCGCCGGGGTGCAGCCCACCAACCCCAGCGCGCCATGGGTGGTGCAGCGCCAACTCCCACCCGAGGCAACCCACTTCGTCGGACGGGAGGAGCTGCTGGAGGAGGTCGTCGCCGCACTCACGCCCCGTCAGCGCGCGGCCGTGCCCCTGGTCAGCCTCGTCGGCCCACCCGGGGTCGGCAAGACCGCGCTCGCGTTGCGGGCCGCGCACCGGCTCAGTCCGGCCTACCCAGACGGACAGTGGTACATCCGCCTCCACGACGCCCGCGGCGGAGCCCGGCCCGTGCACGACATCATCGCCGAGCTGCTGCACGCCTCCGGCGCCGACGTCTCCGTCCTGCCCACCGAACGGCACCAGCTCACCGGCGTGCTCCGCAGCAGGCTCGCCGACCGGCGCGTGCTCATCGTCATCGACGACGTCAACAACAGCGAGCAGGTCCCCGACCTGCTGCCGGGTTCTCCGAGCTGCGCCGTGCTCGCCCTGCACCGCGAGTACCGGCCCGACCTCGTCGCCGTCTACGGCGCACGCAGCTTCACCCTCGACCTGTTGTCGCAGAAGGAGGGCGAACAGGTGCTCACCGCCGTTCTCGGCAGGGCCCCGGAGACCCTGTGCGCCAGGGCCGTCACCGAACTCGTCGAACTGTGCGGCCGGCTTCCGCTCGCCCTGCGCATCGCCGCCGGACACCTGGCCGGACGCCCCTGGCGCTCCGTCGAGTCCTTCGCCGAGGCGCTGCGCGAGGGCGACCCGCTGGAACTCCTCGCCCTCGGCGACAGCCCGTCGACCGCCGTACGCGCCGCGTTCAGCGTCGCCTACGAGTCGTTGCCCGCACTGTCCCGACGGTTCTTCCGACTGCTCGGCGTCGTCGGCGACATGGCCTTCACCGCCCGTACCGCCGCCCAACTCGCCGACTGCGAGACCCAGGTGGCCGACCAGCTCCTCGACAAGCTCGCGGCGGCCCAGCTCATCGAGGTCTCGTCCCAGGACACCTACCGCTTCCACAGCCTCATCGCCCTGTACGCGGCCGAGCGGAGCATCGAGGAGGACGGTCCCGCCGACCGGAGGCAGGCCCTGAACCGGCTGTGCCGCTGGTACCTGTGCCGCACGGACGAGGCCGTACGGTCCTGCTACCCGGGCTTCCTGCGGGTGTTCCGGCCCGGCCCCCACGGTCCGGACATCGAGGTCGAACCCCGCGCCGCGCAGGAGTGGCTGCGTGTCGAACAGTCCAATCTCGTCGCCCTGGTCGTCCGCGCCGCCGACGAGCACCTGGACGAGGTCTGCGTCCGGCTCGTGGACATGCTCCGCGGCTACTTCACCCTCGGCCGGCTCCAGACCGACTGGCTCACCATCGCCCAGGCCGGGTTGCGCGCCGCGCGCTCGCTCGGCGACCAACGGGTCACCGCCGTGATGCGGCTCAGCGTCGGACTCGCGCTGCAGGGTCTCAACCGGCTCCCGGACGCGGCCCGCGAACTGCGCCTCGCACACAGGGAGTTCATCCGGCTCGGCGTGCGCGACTTCGAGGCCGTCACCGTCAACGCCATCGCGATGAACCAGCTCCAGCGGCCCACCAAGCACATCGACAGCGCCGTCACCCTGCTGGAACGCGGCCTGGAGATCAGCCGGCATCTGGAGCTGCGGCATGTGGAGGCCCGCGGACTGATGTACCTGGGCATGGCCCGGCACAGCCAGGGCCGGCTGCACGCGGCCCGAACCCATTTCAGCCGCGCCGCCGCGATCCTCGACGAGGACGGCGTCCAGCGCTCCCGCCCCGAGGTGCTGGCCCGGCTCGGTGCCGTCCATGCCGACCTGCGCGAATGGGACGCGGCCATGGCCAACCTCAGCCTCGCGCTGTCGCTCAGCAAGGAGTTCAACGCCCCCCACTCGACCGTTCTCGCCTCCTACGGGCTCGCCCAGGTCTACGCCTGCAACAGCTATGTCGACCTCGCGTACCAGCATGCCGAGAGTGCCGTCGTCATCGCCCGCGACCACGGCTATGTCGCGCTGGAGGCCAACGCCCGCAACACCCTGGGCGGGCTGCACCTCATCCGGGGCAGATCCGCCGACGCCCGCGAGGAGTTCACTCGCACTCTTGCCATCGCCGAACGCATCGGCCACCCCCAGTCCGAGGCCCACGCCCTCATCGGTCTCGGGCGGCTCGAACTGGCGGGCGGCCGGCCTGCCGAGGCCTACCAGCTCGGCACGCGTGCGATCACCGTCGCCGACGGATCCGGGCTGCTCCTCCTCCGTGCCCAGGCCGAGGAGCTGTGCCGACGCACCGGCAACGCCCCCGGCCGGGAACCCCCGGAGTCCGCCGGTGAAAGGCCCGCGGACGGCAGCGGCACGGACCTGCCCGAGGTGTCCGGCAGCCTCCGCGCACTGTTTCCGGAATGCAGTGCGTGAAGGGGGCAGGAGCAGTGACAGGGGGCGCCCTTCGCCGAGGGCGCCCCCTGAGCGTTCCGGGCCGCTCTCGTCAACGCCGTGTTGCGGTTGCATGACGGCTGCGCCCCGCGGCGCCGTGCGCAAGGAGATGCCCTCCGGGCTGAAAGGCCGCGGAAAGTGAGGTGCAAGATCCAGCGGCCACGATGGTGCTGTAACCCGTCAAGCCAGCCCTGGAGGCGAGATGTACGCACGAATCCTCGGCACGCTCACCCTCTCCGACGGCCTGCGTACCGTCACCCCGCGGGCCCCGAAGCAGCGTCAGCTCCTGAGCCTGCTCCTGCTGCACGCCGGGCAGGTCGTTACCGTGGACGAATGCGTGGACGAGCTGTGGGCGGACTCGCCCCCGCACAGCGCCCATTCCACACTCCAGACGTACGTGATGCAGATACGTAAGACCCTCAGAAGCGCCGCCTCCGTCACCGGCGCCCCCGCGGAGATGTACCTGGAGACCCGTGACCGCGGCTACCTCCTCGCCGTCGGCGCCGGTCAGCTGGACCTGCACCAGTTCGAGAAACTCGTCGAGCAGGCATCCCTCGCCCGCATCGTCGGCGACCACACCCGCGAGTCGGAACTGCTGCACCGGGCGCTCGGACTGTGGCCGGGCAAGGCGCTCGCCGACGTGACCTGCGGACCGCTGCTGCGCACCCGGCTCAGCGGACTGCGCGAGACCCGGCTGGGCGCCCTCGAACAGCGCATCGACGCCGACCTGAGGATCGGCCGCCACCACCAGCTCATCGGCGAACTCCGCGTGCTCACCCGGCAGTACCCCACGTACGAGAACCTGCACGCTCAGCTGATGATCGCCCTCTCCCGGTCCGGGCGCACAGCCGACGCCCTGGAGGTTTTCGCCGGGCTCCGCCGCACCTTCAGCACCGAACTCGGTTTGGAGCCCTCGGCCCGGGTCCGGGAGCTGCACTCCGATCTGCTCAACTCCGTGCCGGTGAGGGAGTCCGTGTACCTGCCGGGGCCGGACAGCACACCCGTACCGCTGCGCACGGCCGGCTGAGTCCCAGCCCGAGGCGTACGCGTGGACCCGGACTCCACGCCTGCTCCACCGGAACCGGCGAAGGTGGCCCGGACCCCGGCGCCCGACAGGCGCCGACGAAGCACAGGAGGAAGACCGTGACACGGACCGCACCTCCGGACACCCACACCGTGTCCGACCTGGACTACGCGGCCATCACCCAGTTCTACGCCGGACACGCGCAACTGCTGGACGCAGGCCGGGCGGAGGAATGGGCCGAGCAGTTCACCGAGGACGGCACGTTCGCCCAGAACGTCAAGCCCGGCGTCAAGCGCGGCCGGGCGGACATCGCCGCCGGCATGCGCAAGGGCATCGACGCGCTCGCCGCACGCGGTCTGACCCGCCGCCACTGGTTCGGCATGGTCGCCGCCGAGCCCGTCGAGCCCGGTGTCGTGCGCACCCGCTACTACGCCGTCGTGTTCGAGACCCCGAAAGGCGGCGAACCCCGGCTGTACCTGAGTACGACCGCTGAGGACGTCCTGGAGCGCCGAGCCGGGACTTGGTTCGTCCGCAGCCGCTACATCAGTCACGACGGCGCCGAGACCGTCACCGGACGCGAAGCCGTCGCCGGAGCCGGGGCATGAGCGGCCTGTTCGACCCGATCCCGTTCGGCGGCCTCACCCTGCCGAACAGGCTCGTCATGTCCCCGATGGGCCGCGGCCGCACCACCGCCGACGGCACACCGCTGCCGGTCATGGCCGAGTACTACGCGCAGCGCGCCGCCGCCGGACTCATCATCAGCGAGGCCACCCACCCGAGCCCGGTCGCCGTCGGCCACGCCCACAGCGTCCGGCTGCACACCGCCGAACAGGCCCGCGCCTGGGCCCGGGTCGTCGACGCCGTGCACGATGCGGGCGGGCGGATGTACCTCCAGATCATGCACGCGGGCCGGGTCAGCCACCCCGACCTGCACGGCGAGACCCCCGTGGCGCCGTCCGCCGTCCGGGCCGATGGCATCGCCCGGGTCTTCGACGGCAAGCCCGCCTACCCGGTACCGCGGCCCCTGACCCGCGACGACATCGACGCCACGATCGAGGACTTCGTGCGCTGTGCCCGCACGGCCGCCGGCATCGGCTTCGACGGTGTCGAGATCCACGGCGCCAACGGCTATCTGCTGCACCAGTTCCTGTCGCCGGTGACCAATGCGCGCGAGGACGAGTACGGCGGCGACGCCGAGGGCCGCATCCGGTTCCCCGCCGAGGTCGCCCGGGCCGTCGCCGCGGAGATCGGGCCGGAACGCACCGGCATCCGGCTCTCCCCGGGTTTCCCGCTCAACGACATGTCCGAACCGGACCGGGCCGAGGTGTACCCGGTGCTGCTGGACGCGCTCGCCGCACTCGGCCTCGGCCATGTCCACTTCGTCGCGGGCAGCGATCCGGACCTCGTCCACGAGCTGAGCCGACGGTGGCCGCACACCGTCGTCATCAACGCCGGCACCGGACCGCTCGACGCCGACGGCACGCTCGCCGCCGCCGACAAGGCCCTCGCCCACGGTGCCGGCCTCCTGTCCTTCGGCCGCCAGTTCCTCGCCAACCCCGACCTGCCCGAGCGGCTGCGCACCCGCGCCCCGCTCAACGCCTGGAACCCGCGGTTCTTCTACGAGGGCGGCGGCCAGGGCTACACCGACTACCCGGTCCTCGCCGCCAGCGCGGCGGGCACCGCGAGCTGACCGGCGCCCGCCGTACGGCACCGCGCCGGCGGAACGCCCCACGACCACCTGCCCACGAGCATCCACCCGAGGAGACCACCATGGCCGTTGTGTTCGTCAACAAGCTCACCCTGATCGGCGACGCCGAGAAGTTCGAGAACCTCTACGAGGCCGTCGGAGCCTTCATGGAGACCCAGCCGGGCCTCATCCGCTACTCCCTCGTACGGTCCACCAAGGACGACTCCGTCTACTTCAACATCGCCGAGTGGGACGACGAGGAGACCTTCCGCAAGGCCCTCGCGGAGCCGGAGTTCCGCCGCCGGCTCGACGCGCTCACCGGACTCATCAAGGGCGAGCCGCACCTGAGCCTGCCGGTGCGAGAGGGCCAGGCCGCCCAGGTCTGAGCCGGACGGGACCAAGGGCCGGCACGTACGCTACGCGCCGGCCCGCGGTGTCCCGAGCGGACGCGCTCAGCGCACACCACCGTCCACGCGCAGCACCTGACCATTGACGTAACTGCTCTCCGGCGAGGCCAGGAACAGCACCGCCTGGGCCACCTCGTCGCCCGTACCGGGGCGCCCGGCCGCGAGCGACGGGGCGAGCTTCGGCCACAGCGCCTCGTTGCCGATGAGCGCCTTGCCCATGCCGGAGTCGATGTAGCCCGGCGCCACGCAGTTCACGGTCACCCCGTCCGCGGCCAGCTCCAGCGCGGCGACGGCGGTGAACGCCTCGACGGCCGCCTTCGACGCGCAGTACGCCGCGGCGCCCGGCATGGCCCGCGAACCCAGGAGGGAGGACATGGTGACAATCCGGCCGCCCGGCGTCTCACGCACGTACGGCAGGGCCGCCCGCACGGTGTGGAACACGCCGTGCAGGTTCGTGTCGACGACCTCGCTCCAGTGCTCCACGGACAGCGCGGCGACCGGGCCCGGGCGGCTCAGGCCCGCGTTCGCCACCACGATGTGCGGACCCCCGTACCGCTCGTGGACCGTGTCCATCAGCGCCGCCACCGAGTCCGGTGCGGTCACGTCCGCCTTCAGTGCGATCAGCCCGTCGCCCGGGTCGTCCGGGACCTCCCGTGCGGCCACCACGACGGTGGCGCCCGAACCGGCGAGTGCGAGCGCCACGTCCCGGCCGAGCCCCCGGGTCCCCCCGGTGACGACGGCGGTCCTGCCACGCAGTTTCATCTCTCCTCCACAACCTCGGCTTCGGGACTTCGCCGAGCATGTGCGGCACGGCTCGCGCCTCGGCGGAGGAGGACTGGAGAAGCCCCGGTGCGGGAGATCGTCCGCGGGCGGCGTCCAGCGCACCTGGAGTCCCGCTCCAGCGGGCGCCGGAACGCTCCGGGGCATGAACACCGCCGTACCGGGGCGCCCGGAGCCGTACCAGCCGTCAGGCCGGGCTGCGCAGGGGGCGGCCGCCGTTGAAGGCGACCATCTCGCGCATCGCCGGCGCCGACTCGATACGGGCGCCGGGCGCGCCGCCGCCCGCCTCGTGGTAGGCGCGGTGGAGGTTGCCGACCAGCCGCTCGCGGTCCAGCAGGGCGGCGAACGCGCCCTCGTCGGCGCGCATCGCCGATTCCAGAGGGCTCAGCCCGTCCGCGAGACCCCGCTGGGCGAGCGCCGCGACCCAGCGCAGGTAGTCCTCGGTGAACGAGAGCAGTTCGGGCCCGCCGACGGGGCCGTGCCCCCCGACGACGACCAGCGGATCGAGCTCCCGCAGCCGAGCGAGCGCCGCGAGGGACCCGGCAAGCGAACCCATCAGCACGAACGGCGCGGCCCCGGAGAACACCAGGTCGCCCGCGAACAGCACTCGCCGCTCGGGCAGCCACACCACCAGATCGTCCGAGGTGTGCGCCACACCGGGATGGATCAGGTGCGCGGTGATGCCGCCGAGACACAGGGTGGCGCCCTCGCGCAAGGTCAGCGTCGGCAGCACGGTCGGGGTGTGGCCCCACTCGACCTGCGGCCACATCGACTGCAACGCCGTGCCCTTGCGCAGCAGTTCGGCGGGACCGGCCTCATGGCTGACAAGCAGCGTGTGCGGGCCGGAGAACACATGGTTGCCGAAGGTGTGGTCGCCGTGGTGGTGGGTGCTCACCAGGATCCGGCGCGGGCCCGGCGCCAGCGAGTCCACGGCCTCCCGCAGCGCGCGTGCCCGTTTCTCGGTGGCCGCCGTGTCGACGACGAGGACGGTGTCCCCGCCCACGACGATCCCGGCGTTGTTCACACACCAGCCGGCTGGTTCCTGCACATAGGCGTGCACCCCTTCGGCCACCGTCACCACAGTCCCCGGCATGACCCCTCCACCTGTTCCGCGCAACCTCGGCTCCGTGCTCGTCCATTGGGCCGACAACCGGTGGAGCGTCGCTGGAAGGGCCACGGAAGCCGCACCTGAACCACCGCTCCAGGCGAAGAAAGGACACACGATGGAATTCGGCGTGCTCGGGGGGCTGTCCGTCGAGGACAGCGATGGCCGCCATCTGCCCACCGCGCCCAAGCAGCGCCAGCTGCTCGGACTGCTGCTGCTCCACGCGGGCGAGGTCATGCCCGCCCGAACCTGTGTGACCGAGATCTGGGGCGAGCATCCGCCGCCCAGTGCCGCCACCACCCTGCAGACGTACGTGATGCACCTGCGCCGGCTGTTGGCCCGCATGCCGTCCGTCGGCTCCCGGGAGGCGGCCCGCGACCGGCTCAGGACGACCGGGCAGGGCTATCTCATGGTCGTCGAGCCGGAGGAGCTGGATCTGCTCAGGTTCGAGCGGCTCGTCGAACAGGCGGGACGGGTCGCCGACGACGACGCCACCGTGGAGCGGCTGCTGCGCGGCGCGCTCGCCCTGTGGAATCGGCCGGTCCTCGCGGACGTGCGCACCGGACCGGTGCTCCGGTCCGCCGTCACCCACTGGGAGCGGCGCCGTCTGGAGGTCCACGAGATGTACCTCGATGTGCGGCTCCGGCTCGGACGCCCCCGCGAGGTGCTCGCCGAACTCGCCGTCCTCACCCGCCACCACCCCACCCACGAAGCCCTCCACGCCCGCTACATGACCGCGCTCCACCAGACCGGGCGGGCCGGTGACGCGCTCGACGTCGCGTCCCGGCTCACGAGCCGGCTCGCCCGCGACCTGGGCGTCGCGCCGGGACCCGTGATCGGGCGGCTGCAGGCCGCGATCCGGCGCGGGTCCGGCGTCGTCGTCCCCTTTCCGCCCGTCCCGTCGTCCGTGCCCGGCCGGCGCCGGCCGTAAGGAGTCCATCCCGTGCCCGTACCCCTGCAACGCGACCCCGACCTGACCCGCGCCGTCCTCACCCACTGGTTCGGCACCCGTTCGGCCGAGATCGGTGCGGTCGAACTCGGACCCGTCACCGTGCCGAAGGAGGCCGGGTTCTCCGGTGAGATCCTGCTGTTCGACGCCGAGTGGACCGAGGCCGGGGTGTCCCGGCGGCGACCGCTCGCGGTTCGGGTCGCCCCGACCGGACACCGGGTCTTTCCCGAGGACCTGTGGGACGACCAGGTGCGGCTGCTGAAGCTGCTCGGCGACACCGGCCTGCCCGTACCGCTGGTGCTGTGGGACGAGCCCTCCGCCGAGTACCTGGGCGCGCCGTTCCTCGTCATGGAACGCGTCGACGGGCAGGTTCCCGCCGATCTGCCCTCCTACCACCGGCAGGGCTGGCTGACCCTGCTGCCGCCCGCGGACCGGGCCGCCGTGTGGAACGGGGGAGTGGACGCGCTCGCCGCCGTCCACCGCCTCGACCCGAAGGAGGCCGGGGCCGACTTCCTCGACCGGCCCGAGTTCGGACCCACCGGCCCAGCCCAACTTCTGCGGCACTTCACGCATCACCTGGACTTCTACGGGGTCGCCGAGGACAACACGACCGCGGCTGACGCCCTCGACCGGCTGCGCGCCCAGGTGCCCGACGACGGAGGACCGGTGTCGCTGCTCTGGGGCGACGCCCGGATCGGCAACATCATCTACGCCGGGACGCGGCCCGCCGCACTGCTCGACTGGGAGATGGCCGCACTGGGGCCCGCCGAGGCCGACCTCGCCTGGTACCTGCACATGGACAGGCATCTCAGCGAGGGGATCGGGGTGCCTCGGCTCGCCGGGCTGCCCGGCCGGGCCGAGACCGTGGCCCGCTGGGAGGAGCGCGTCGGGCGCCCCGCTCGCGACCTCCCGTACTACGAGCTGTTCGCGGCGTACCGGTTCTGCGTCGTCACCGCGCGTGTGGCCCGGCTGCTCGACGAAAGCGGCATCCTGCCCCCCGGCACCGACTTCCCCCTGCACCGCAACGCGACGGCGCTGCTGGCGAAGGTGCTGGACGAGAACAGCCGCACTGCCCCCTCCAGAGGGTATGGACCCGCCCTCCAGCGTCCTTCGAAAGCCTGAGCGGGCAAGGGAGGAGCTGCACACCCATGGCGATCGATGACGAACTGTTCCGCGCGATGTTCAGCGCGCACCCGGCCGCGGTCTGTGTCGTCACCGCCGCCGGCCCCGACGGCGGGCCGAGTGGTCTGACGACCAGCGCCGTCACCTCCGTGTCGATGGACCCGCCGTTGCTGCTCGTGTGCGTGGGCACCGGGTCGCGGACCCTCGCCGCCATCCGGCACTCGGGCGGCTTCGCGGTCAACTTCCTCGCCGTGCACAACGAACGGCTCTCGGAGCGCTTCGCCGGCAAGAGCGCCCAGAAGTTCGCCGGTCTCGACTGGCGGCCGTCCGGGCGGGCCGCGCAAGCCCCCCTGTTGCCCGCGCACCATCTCAGCGCCGCCGCCGAGTGCCTCGTGCACCAGGAGATACCGGCCGGCGACCACTGCGTCTTCCTGGGCCGGATCGAAGGCGCTGTCGTGCACGGCCGCGCGCCGATGCTCTACCACGAACGCGACTACATCCATCTGCCCGCACCGGCTCTGTCCGGGACCGCGACCGCCGACTAGCCGGCCGTCGCGGGCCTCGGCCGCGCCACACGCACTGTCCGTCCAGCCATCACATCGAGGGGACCCCATGAAGTTCGGCATCAACCTCTTCCCCACCGTGGGACCTGCGGAGAAATCCGCCGGACAGCACTTCGAGGAGTCGCTCCGGCTGGCCGAACTCGCCGACGAACTGGGCTTCCACCACGTCAAGACCGTGGAGCACTACTTCCACGAGTACGGCGGCTACAGCCCGGACCCGGTGACCTTCCTCGCCGCCGCCGCGGCCCGCACCCGCCGGATCCGCCTCGTCACCGGCGCCGTGCTGCCCGTCTTCACGCACCCGCTGAAGCTCGCCGGCAAGCTCGCCATGCTCGACAACATCTCCCGGGGCCGCCTGGACGTCGGCTTCGGACGGGCGTTCCTGCCCGACGAGTTCACCGCGTTCGAGATCTCGATGGACGAGAGCCGGGCCCGCTTCGACGAGGGCGTCGAGGCGGTCCGCCGGCTCTGGGCGGAGGAGGATGTCGTCTGGGAGGGCACCTTTCACCGCTTCGGCCCGGTCACCATGCTTCCGCGTACCTGGCAGCGCCCGCATCCGCGCATCCTCGTCGCCACCGCGAAGACGCCCGCGTCCGCGGAGGCGGCGGGCCGCGCCGGGCACGGTGTGATGCTCGTTCCCTCCATCAACCCCCGCGAACAGGTGCAGAAGACGCTCGCCCTGTACCGCGACGCCGCCTCCGCCGCGGGCTTCAAGCCCACCGAGGAGGACATCCACATGAGCTACAACTGCTACCTCGCCGAGGAGGGCCAGGAGGCCCACGAGAAGGGCAGGCAGGCCTCCGAGCGGGCCAACCAGGCCCTCGCGTCCGCGGTCTCCGCGTGGCGCGAGACCCGCAGCACCGACTACCCCGGCTACGAGAAGATCGTGGAGAAGGCCGGCCGCGGCGACTTCGACCGCGCCGTCGCCGAACGCAAGGCGCTCGTCGGCACCCCCGACGAGGTACGGGCCGCGATCGACGAGATCCGCGGCTGGTTCGGCGACTTCACGATCAGCCTCCAGGTCATCTCCGGTGCCATGCCCTTCGAGGAGTCGGCCCGCACCATGCGCCTGTTCGCCGAGCACCTTCTGCCGCACTACGCGTCGAACGACTGAGGACGGACCGCCGATGGTTTCCCTGCGTACCGAGCACGGCCGCACCGGCCCGGGCGACGGCACCGGCGGCGAGGACCGTATGTCCCGCGCCCGCACGTTCCGTTCGGACGGAACCGGCGGGCCGGGCCGGAAGGCAGCGGACGGAGCCGACGCGGCGTCCGCGCGGCCCCGCCCCCGCCCGCTTCGCTGGGTGGCCGCCGCGGCGGGCCTCGTGCTGTTGGCGATGGCCCTCAACGCCCTGGTCACGAACGACGCGTTCCGCTGGGACGTCGTCGCCAAGTACCTCTCCGCGGACGCGGTGCTCGCCGGACTCGGTACCACGCTGTGGCTGACCGCGGTCGCCTTCACCGGCGGCTTCGTCCTCGGCACCGCGCTCGCCGTGATGCGGCTGTCCCGCAACCCGGTCCTCGTGACGCTGAGCTTCGGCTACACCTGGCTGTTCCGCTCGGTGCCGATGCTCGTGCAACTGCTGTTCTGGTACAACATCTCCCTGCTGTACCCCGAGTTGTCGCTCGGTATCCCGTTCGGGCCCGCGTTCACCGAGTTCTCCACCGAGCGGATGATCAGCGGCCTCACGGCCGCCGTCATCGGGCTGGTCCTCCACGAAGCCGGGCAGCTGGCCGAGATCGTCCGGGCCGGCATCCTGTCCGTCGACCGCGACCAGACCGAGGCCGCGGAGGCCCTCGGCCTCGGCGGCTGGCGGACCTTCCGCCGGATCGTGCTGCCGCAGGCCATGCCCGCGATCCTGCCGCCCGCCGGCAGTCAGATCATCGGACTACTGAAAGGCACATCCATCGTCAGTGTCATCGCCGTGCAGGACCTGCTGTACGCGACCCAGCTGATCTACAACCGCAACTACCTGGTCATCCCGCTGCTTTTGGTGGCCACGCTCTGGTACCTGCTGCTGACCACGCTGCTCAGCGTCGTCCAGCACTTCGTCGAACGCCGCTACGCCACGGGGGACCGAGGATGATCGAGGCAGTCGGTGTCCACAAGTCGTTCGGCGGGCTGACCGTGCTGGACGACGTCTCGCTCACCGTTCCCGAGTCCACCGTCACCTGTGTCATCGGCCCCTCCGGGTCGGGCAAGAGCACCCTGTTGCGGTGCGTCAACCGGCTGGAGCGCATCGACGCGGGACGCATCGTCGTCGACGGCGAACTCGTCGGCTACGAGTGGCGTGGCGACCGGCTCTACGAGCGGCCGCGCCGCGCGGTCGCCCGGCAGCGGACCCGTACCGGCATGGTCTTCCAGAACTTCCGGCTCTTCCCGCACATGACGGTCCTCGGCAACGTCACCGAGGCCCCGCGTGCCCTTCTCGGGCTGAGGCGCGCCGCGGCCGAGGAACGGGCCCGCGACCTGCTCACCCGGGTCGGCCTCGACGGGAAGGAGACCTCCCGCCCGCATCAGCTCTCCGGCGGGGAGCAGCAGCGGGCCGCGATTGCGCGGGCCCTCGCCATGGAACCGAGGGCGATGCTGTTCGACGAGCCGACGAGCGCGCTCGACCCCGAACTCACCCGGGAGGTGCTGACGGTGATCCGGGAGCTCGCCGACGGCGGGATGACGATGATTGTTGTCACGCACGAGATGAGGTTCGCCCGGGAGATCGCCGACCAGGTCGTCTTCATGGACAACGGCCGGGTGGTCGAGACGGGCCCGCCGGAGGAGGTCTTCGACGCCCCGCGCAACGACCGCACGGTCCGCTTCCTGGCCCGGAACTGACGTGGAGGTCACGTCGCCGGTGACTCACGTGGAGACCGCGCCGGCCGTGACTGACACGGAGGCCGCGCCGCCCGCAACCGACGGGAGGCCGCTCCCGGTTCCCCCCTTCTCACTGTGCCCCACCCGTCCCAGAACAGAGCCCAGCACCGTCGAGGAGACACCATGCCCCGAACCCCGGCCGCGCGCCCCACGGGCCTGCGCGGACGTCGCCCGCGCACCACTCAGGCTCTCGCCACGGCAACCCTGTTCACCCTGCTCCTCGCGGCCTGTGGCTCCGGTACGGAGGAGATCCCCGAGGACACCCGGGCCGCCGACCTGGGCCGCGAGGACGTCGTCTCGGCGGTCCACGAGGAATCCGCCATCTCCGCGGCGCTGCCCGCGAAGCTGCGCGAGTCGGGGGTGCTGCGCATCGGATCCGGCATCGGCGTGCCCCCCGTCGCGTTCAGCCCCGAGGACGGCGGCCCGCCGCGCGGCGTCGACATCGACGTCTCCGAGGCCGTGGCCCGCGTCCTGGGACTGAAGGTGGAGCGCAAGCACGTCAGCGGCGCGTCCCTCATCACCGGCCTGAACGCCGGCCGCTACGAGCTCGGCACCGCGAACCTCGCCGTGACCGAGGAGCGCAAGCAGGTGCTCGACTTCGTTCTCTACGTCACCGACGGCACCGGCTTCGCCGTGCGGGACGACAGCGAGCTGAAGAAGGTCGACGACCTCGGTCAGCTCTGCGGACTGCGCGTCGGGACCGGCACGGGGACGACGTTCGAGGCGGACCTCGAGGCGGCGAGCAAGGAATGCGCGGCCGACGACAAGGAGCCGATCGAGATCAGTACCTACCCGGACGCGGCCGCGCACTTCCTCGCGCTGCGCCAGGGCCGGGTGGACGTGCTGATGACGACGGCCAGCGTGCTGCGCTACGCGGCCACCCAGCAGTCGGACCTGCGCTACCTCAACGAGATCGAGCGCAAGAACGTCGGTCTCGCCGTCAAGAAGGGCTCCCCGCTCGCCGAACCCCTGAAGGAGGCGGTGAACCAGCTCATCGAGGACGGCACGTACGCGAAGATCCTCAAGAAGTGGCAGCTGGAACCGGCGGCCATCGAGAAATCGGTCGTCAACCCGCCGGCGCAGCCCTGACCCGGGTCACAGGGGCAAGAGGGCAAGAGGACCAGAGGACCAGAGGACCAGAGGGCAAGAGGGCAAGAGGTAGGAGGAGACAAGGGGCGGGCCGCTGCGGACAAGCGGCCCGCCCCGGCCCGTTCCACCGCCGCGCCGCCGCGCCGCCGCGCGCCGTGGTCCCGGGTGCCGCCCCGACCCGCTCGGCGAGCATGCGCCACATGCGCGGCGCGGTCACCCGGACCCCGACTCTCCCGCGCCCGTACCCGTGAACTCCACGATCGCGCAGCTCCAGGTGAAACCGGCGCCGACCCCGAACAGCAGGCCCAGTTCACCGGCGCGCGCCCGGCCGGACTCGGCGAGGAATGCGAGGCCCGCGAACTGGTCGCCGGCCCCGAGGTGACCGACCGAGCGGCCCCACCGCCAGGTGGTGCGCTCCTCCGGGATGCTCCAGCGGCGCAGGAACGTCGAGTTCAGTCGGCCGCGCCCGAAGTTCGGCAGCACGAACCAGGAGAGGTCGGCGAGCGTGCAGTTCGCCTCGGCGAGCGCCCGCTTCAGCGTTTCGTCCTGCCCGGCCGTGATCCGGGCGACGCTGTACGACCGGCCCGTGTCCTCGATGAACGCCCGCTGCAGCAGCCCCAGATCGATCGGCTGCCGGACCGCGAACGGCACCGGCGAGAACGGGTCCCGCCCCCGGTGCATCTGCTCGAGATCGGCGTCCGACACGGTCACGAGGCTGCGCAGCCGCGCGAAGCCCGTGCGCCCCCGGCCGAGGACGAGTGCGGTGCCGGCGTCCCCGTACACGGTGCCGGGGTCGCTGCGCCAGCGGTCGAAGCCGGGTTCGGCGAACACGTCGCCGGTGGTCAGCAGCCCGGCCGTACGGCCGGGCGCGCCGGTGAGATAGCCGGACGCGAGTTCCAGGGCGGCCATGCCCCCGTTGGAGAGCTGCTTGATCTCGATCGCGGGACACCGGTTGCCGAGCGCGTACCGCTGGACGTACGAGGCGGGGGCCCACAGGTCGTGCCCCTGGTGCTGCACGGTCGCGTGCAGCACCAGATCGATGTCGGTGGGATGCGTATCGGTACGCTCCAGCACCTGCCGTGCCGCTCCCACCGCGAGTTCGGGCGCGGACGCGCCCGTCGAGACCGCCACGGAGGCGATCCCGCTGCGGGTCACGGTGCGCTCGTCGCACCGCCCGTCCCGCAGCGCCTCCGTGGCGGTGGTCCTGCCCTCCAGGTGCACGGCGGCCCCGGCGATGTACAGGTCGTCGAACCTCATGTCCCGATGCCCTTTCACCGGCTGTCCAGGGGAACCCCGCGGACACCGACGGCCGCCGGTCCGGGTGGTGCCC